>JAGUYV010000048.1 GCA_020061125.1 bacterium
CGAAAAAATCCGGCAATGGCGCGGCAGAGGCGCGGAGGGCCAGGCGTCCGTGGACCAGGCCAGACGCTGGATCGCAGCGCGCAACGGCCGCCCGTTCTTTTTGTGGGTGCACCTGTATAACGCCCACGCGCCATACGACCCGCCCCGCGCGTTCCGAAGGCTCATGGGCGCGCCCGCATCCAGGCCATGGACCGCGGAAAAAAGTCTCGCCATATATCGCGGCCAGCGCGAACTCTCCGACAAGGAGCTTTATGAACTCCTCGCCCTGTACCACGGCGATGTGGCGCAGGCCGACGAATTGATCGGACAGCTTGCCGAGGAACTCTTCCACCGCGGGCTTCTGGACCGGTCCGCTCTCATCATCACGGCGGACCACGGGGAATTGCTCTATGAGCACGACAGATACATCGGCCACGCCGCGCGCCTGTACGAGCCAATCGTGCGTGTGCCTTTCATCATGCGATTCCCCGAAAAAATCCCGCCCGGCATACGCCGCAACCAACTCTCGTCCACGCTCGACATCGCCCCGACAATCCTCAAACTCGCAGGCTCGCCGCGCAACCCGGACATGCCCGGCATGGACCTCATACCAATTATCATCGCGCCGCCCCTGGCCGGCGGAGGCTACGATTACCTGGTCTCGGAAACCTTCTATCCCGAAGCCGAGCGGGACATGGCCTCCATCACCCGCGGCGATTTCCGCATGACCGTTGTTCCGGGAACCGGTGCGCGCACACTGCACGCCGTGAGCACTCATGTACTTTACCTCGAAGATTCGGAAAATCTGTACGGAAGAATTGACGCGGCCGAGCAGGCGCTCGCCATGGACGAGGCGCTGGACGCATGGCGCAAAACGGCGGGACCGCGCCCGCAGCCGCCCATCGAGACAAAAAAACTCATGAAGCGGCTCAAATCCCTTGGATATGTGAGGTGAACGCATGGCTCCGTTGCGGTTCGAGGAAATGAGGCCCGATGAACTGGAGGCCGCAGTTGCGGAATGCCCTCTGGCCTGGGTTCCGGTGGGAACGCTGGAATGGCATGGACGGCACCTGCCCGTGGGCCTGGACGCGCTCAAGGCCCATGCCCTGTGCCTGCGCTGCGCGGAGCGCGCGGGCGGCGTTGTGCTGCCGCCAAGCTACCACTCCATGCTCGGCATGATGTTTCCCTGGACCTTCCGCTATCCGCCGCGCGTTCTGCGCGACACCATGATGACCACCTGGAAATTCCTGAACGAATACGGGTTCCGCTCCATCATCACGGTCACGGGCCATTATCCCCCGACCCAGGTGGCCGCGCTCATGGCCTTGGCGCACGAATTCATGCGCCGATCGGACACCATGGTTCTGGCCGTGCCCGAGTTCGCCATGGCCCCGGAGTCACGCTACTGCGGGGACCATGCCGCCAAATGGGAGACCTCGATTCTCATGGAACTGCGGCCCGAACTTGTGAACCGGGAAAAGCTCGAAGAGATCAAAGGCCTGCGCGGGTTCGCTCTGTGGAAGCACGGCATTCAGGGGCGCAATCCCGGAGACGCGGCGTCGCGAGAGACCGGCCGCGCCGTGGTCGAGGAAATGGTCGAGAACTTCTCGGTCATGGCGCGAAAAATGCTGCTCTCGCGCGACCAATCGCTGGTCCGGGAGTTTCATGCGTCCGTGGCCAGGCGGTTTTTCACGGAGCATGCGGCCCGGTTCAAATCCCTTGTGGAGAATGCGCTGTGAACCCGGACGCCTCCGCCCTGCGCCGCATGGTGTCACTGCTGGAGATTCCGTACCGGCATTATTTCGATGTGAGCGTGAGCGGCCTCGAAACCCTGCCCGCTGCGGGACCTGCATTGCTGGCGGGTAACCACAGCGGCGCCATAAATTCCCCTGACATGTTGATGCTATTCGTGGCATGGTACCGGCACATGGGATTTGAAATGCCGCTGCACGCCCTGGCGCACGATGCGTTTTTCAAAATACCGGGCCTGGGTGATGCGCTGCGCGAAATCGGCGCCACGCCCGCGAATCCCGAAGCCGCGGGGGAGATTCTGCGGCGCGGCAATTTTCTGCTTGTATATCCGGGCGGAGACAAGGATGCGTTCAAACCGTTCGGAGCGCGCAACCGCGTGAATTTCCACGGCCGGCGCGGGTTTCTGAAACTGGCCGTGTCCGAGGGCGCGCCCGTGATTCCGGTATGCGCCCGCGGCGGGCACGAAACCCTGTTCATCATCAGCAGCGGCCGAGGCCTGGCGCGCAGGCTCGGACTCGGCGAGCTGTTCCGGTTCAAACAGTTCCCGCTCGCGTTTTCGCTGCCGTGGGGTTTGACTCCAGGGCCGTTCATGCCCTACATCCCGTTCCCCATTCACATCAGATTGCGGTTCGGCGAGCCTATTGCGTTTCACGAGCGCCCCGGCGCTGATCCCGAAGACCCCGCGTTCATTGAACGCTGCCACGACGAGCTTGCGTCCGTGATGCAACGCATGATTAACGAGCAGTCCGAGCGGCACAAAATCCGCATGGTGCGCGATTCGATTGCGCGAATATGAACACCACGCGCATTACAAAAATTCTTATTTCAGTTCAATTTCACTCGATGCAACGAATAATCAATTGAAATCCGTGTTGATTTAATTTTATTATGTATTATCATATGAACAGATATTCATATTTAGAGGTGCAGGATCATGACCGCAACGGCAAGAAAACCAAGAAACGCTGCGAAACCCGTGGATGTGTGCCAGATCGAGTGCGTGCACCGGGACGCAGTGACGCGCGCAGCCAGCGCGCTCAAACCCGAGAGCACGCTCCAGAGGCTGGGCGAGTTCTACAAAGCCCTGGGCGACCCGACCCGTCTGAAAATCATCACGGCGCTCGTGCACGAGGAATTGTGCGTGTGCGACATCGCGTGCCTCACGGGCATGAGTGAGTCCGCAATCTCCCATCAGTTGCGCGTGCTTCGCGCAGCCCGGCTCGTGAAGTACCGCCGCCACGGCCGTATCGTGTACTATTCTCTGGCCGACGGGCATGTGGCGGACATCATCGAGCAGGGACTTCGCCACGCCGAGGAATAAGAATGCGAATAAAGGAACCTTTTTATCACATTGCGTTTTTGATTCACAGATGCGCACCTCCTGCATGGGGCCGTGCACGGGAAGGCTGGAAGCGGAATGACACTGTTCATTAGAGAGTTTCTCTCCGAATTCTGGGCGGTTCTCACGGACATGTCCCCGTATCTGATCCTTGGATTCGTCATGGCCGGGATTCTTTCGGTTCTGATTTCGCAGAAAACCGTGGAGAAGCACATCGGCGGACGGGGAGCGTGGCCCGTGGTCAAGGCCTCGCTGTTCGGCATTCCCCTGCCCCTGTGCTCATGCGGAGTGATACCCGTGGGCATGTCCCTGCGCCGGCAGGGCGCGGGACGCGGCGCGGCGACATCGTTCATCATCTCGACCCCAGAAACAGGCGTGGACAGCTTGCTGGTGACTTACAGCCTGCTCGGTCCGCTGTTCGCAATCATCAAAGCCGTAACCGCGTTCGTGCTTGGTGTGGTCGGCGGCATTCTTGTAAATCTGTGGGACGGGCGTGAAGAGCGAGCAAACGAACGCATTGAGGTTCCGGCGCCGGTCAACTGCACGGGCGCGTGCTGCACGGCCGCGGCCCCCGGATCCAGACCGGCGCGCGCCGCGCGCTACGCCTTTGTGGACCTGCCACGCGACATCGGCTCGTATCTGTTCTGGGGTCTGATTGCCGCGGCCGCCATCACCGCGATCATTCCGGAAAACTATTTTGAGGCCGCTCTCGGCCGAGGCATTGCTCCGATGCTGCTGATGATGGCCGTGGGCGTTCCCATGTATGTATGCGCCACGGCCAGCGTGCCTATCGCCGCGGCATTCATGGCCGCGGGCGTCAGCCCCGGCGCGGCGCTGGTGTTTCTCATGACCGGACCAGCCACCAATGCGGCCGCCATATCTTCGGTCTGGAGCGTGCTGGGGCGGCGCGCCGCGCTGATTTATCTCGGCGTCATCACAGCCGGCTCGCTTGCGTCCGGCTTGCTGCTGGATGCACTCACCACAGGTGTAGCGGCAAGAGTTGCACAAACCGCCGTTTTCGAGTTGCCAGCGTGGTTCAACAACGCAAGCGCCGCGGTTCTGATCGCCATGCTCGTTCCCGCCATGATATACCGGCACCAAAACCGCAATGCGGGCGCGCAATGCACGGACAGCGCATCACACGGCGCGCCAGCAATGGAACCTGCTCCGGCGCACGCCGTATGCTCCTCGCATGGCTGCTCCTGCGGCGGAAAATAATATCTGGCGCGTATCGGGACGAACAGAAAACAAAGTCAAGCCGAAAAAATCGCTGTCATTTGAATATCAATCCGGCGAGGCCCGGACCGCCCGACCTGGCTGCGACGCGAAGCGCCGCCGCAGGATCCATGAGCATGGAAGTGAACAGTGCGTTTGCCAGAACGCAACTGCACTCGCCGTTCGCGACGCCGCGCCTGACGCGCGCCGCGGTTGCGCTTCGCCACACGGATTTGAACTCGAACCCGGCATCGGGAAGACTTCCCATGCACGAGGCCGCCGTGGGGCAGGCCCACAGGCCCCCGTCCGGCGCAATGTAAGCGGATACTGTCCCGGCGCAGCATGGAACGGGCTGGCAACCCGTATCCAGGCAATGCAGCGCCAGGTCGTAATAAGCGGCCCGGAATGCACGGCGTACGCCCTGCACCGGGGTGGAATCCGGTCCCGCAGCCGCGGCGCGTTTGAGTTCGGGCAGCAACGCGCGCACCGTCTGCGCCGAGGGCGCAAGCTGTTTGTCCTGCATGTTGAGTTCCGCGCGGCTCTGCGCAATTTCAAATCCGTGCGCGGACGGCTTGAAAGCGGCCGCATAGCGGATCAGATCCGGGACATTCTCTGCATTGAATGTGGAAATCACGGTATGGAATCCTGCATGCAGGTTCTGGAACTGCTGGCTGCAAAGGCCGTGATATGTGTCCATGGCCGCGTCGAAACTGCCGTCCAGCCCGCGCACGCGGTCATGCTGCGCGCCGATGCCGTCCAGGGATATGTTGGCGATGATGTCCGTGTCCGGAAAATCCCGTGCGAGAGCGTGGAGCGCCGGGACGATGCGGCGCGTGAAGAATCCGTTGGTGGCCACGGTGAGGAACGAAGGCCTGGCGCTGCGCAGCATGGCGCGCAGCAGGTCCGCGATGTCCGGACGCATGAACGGCTCACCGCCGGTTACGGTGATCCAGGCGGGCGCGCGGCCCAGGGATCTGAACACGCGCAGCCAGGCGTCCGTATCCATGTCCGGCAGCGGCGCGTCCGCCACGCCGCAGGTTTTGCAGCGCGCGTTGCAGCGGTGCGTGACGCTGTACGCCACGGACACGGGCAGCGGCCTCGGACGCCCCACGGCCCGGAACGACTGATACGCCAGGTATTTCCGCGCGAGTCTCTTCATAAAGTACAATTATTCTAACGCACGGCCGGGAAAAGGGCGATGCGGCGCTGTTGATAAAGCCGGGCGGACGCAAAAGCAGGTACAGGCACGCGGAAAAGCGCCGCGTTCCCAGTCCCTGTTTTTGCTGTGATCGCTCCCGATTTTGCTGTGATCACGCCTTTCGCGCAACTTTTGGAGTTTTTCAGCAGCCCCAATCGCCCCGCATTGATTTCAATGCGGCCCGATGCTACAATCCTGTCAGCAATCAAGCCGATCCGCGGAGACACGGCGCCCATGAAACCGGTAGACATCTACAGAATCATCAGCAAGGACATCATCGGCCAGGACGACATGCTCAAGTATGTGTCCGTGGCCATATTCAAGCATGTGGCCGGCGAGAAATTCGGCAATCTGCTTCTTATAGGCAACAGCGGCACGGGCAAGACCGCCACCATGCAGGCCATGGAGCGCATGTACAACACGCACCCCTTCTTCGAGAAACACAGGGTGGTGCTGCGCATGAACGCCAACACCTTCGCCAACGACGAGGGCATGGTCCTGCCCCACACGCACCTGTACCACCAGCTCGAAAACCGCGCCCTCACCATCCTGGGCAAGAACGCCACACCGGAACAGGTGCGCGAACTCGTGGAGCACGCCACGGTGTGCATAGACGAAATTGACAAGATCACCGCGCGCATCGGAGGCAAGCCCAATGTCGTGGGCATCAACATCCAGCAGTCCCTGCTCACCCTCATGGAAGGCGAAGAAATCACCTACAACACAAAGTTGTTCATCGGCGGCGAATACAAGGAACACACCTTCCGCATAGACACCGGCAACATGCTGTTCATCTGCGGCGGCGCGTTCGAGGAGCTTTTCGACCAGGTGTACAGCCGCGTGTTCGAGGAGGGCAAGCAGGAGAAGCTCACAAAAATGACGCTCAATGTGGACGGCGCGGTCGAGTTCAAGCAGATCTTCACACTCAAGGAAAACCTTGAGCAGCTCGACATTTTCAACTACGGCATGCTGCCGCAGTTCATCGCGCGGTTCGACAACGCCGTGGTGCTCAACGACCTCACGCCCAACGATCTGCTCACCATCTTCATGGACACGCCCACCTCCGTGTTCAAACATTCCAAGAGATTTTTCGAAAAATTCGATGTGGAATTGAGCGTGACCGAAAAGGCGCGCAAGCTCATCGCCTACAAGGCCGCGGAAAATTCGCGCGTGGGCGCGCGCGCCCTCAAGGACATTTACGGCCGCATCATCAAGCGCTTCGAGTTCGATCCGCACAACTGCCCCGAGGTCCAGAAATTCGGGGACCGCTATGAACTGACCATTGACGAAACCATCGTCAAGCGCGCGCTCGGAATCAAATGAACCCGAAGACATCCCCGGACACGGTTTCCATCATCCTGCCCGCATACAACGAGGAGCAGACCCTGGGGGCGACCCTGGCTGCGGTGCGCTCCATCCCCGGAGTCACGGAAATCGTGGTTGTGGACGACGGGTCATTGGACCGCACCGCGGAAATCGCGTCCGCGGCGGGCGCGGCCGTGCTCAAGAACGAGCGCAACCTTGGCAAGGGCGGCAGCATGGAGCGCGGCCTGCGGCACAGTTCCGGGGACATCGTGGTGTTTCTGGACGCGGATCTCGGCGCAAGCGCGGCAGAAGCGGGAAAACTCATTCAAGCGGTGCGCGAGGGCGCGTGCGATATGGCCATCGCCCAGTTCTACGGCGGCAAGCAGCGCAAGGGCGGGTTCGGCATCGTGCTGGGCACAGCGCGCGCCGGGTTGAAATGGAAAACGGGCCAGGAGTTCCGCTCGCCCATCTCGGGCCAGCGCGCGTTCCGCCGACAGGCCGCCCTGGACCTGTGCCCCATTCCCGGCGGATTCGGCGCCGAAGTCGGCCTCACCATCCGTGCGCACCGCCACGGGTACCGCATTCACGAAGTGCCCACGGATATGCGCAACAAGGCCACGGGCCGCACGCTCAAGGGCTTCATTCACCGCGGCAAACAGTTCGTGCACATCCTCAAGACATTCCTCACGGAACCGGCGCGATAATTCTTTTGCCTTGAAGACACACTGTTCTATTCCGGCAGTGCGTTGTAATAGTCCCGGATCACGGCCCAGTTGGTGCTGGGCATGGCCGTGAGGCTTGGCGTGACATTGATTTCACCGGGCCATAGTTGCAACATGGTTGCGGGCACGCGGGGCGTGATGCGGCCGTGCGCGGCGTAGCGCCAGATGAAATTCTGCCAGGGATACCCGTCGCACCAGATGCTGCGGTATGCGGCGTCGCGGATCTGCGCCGGTCCGATGCTGTAGGCGTGGGAAGGGGCCAGGGGATATGCGGAGTCAAAGGTCCGCAACGCGTTCTGCATGGCCGTAGCCGGGTTGAGGCGGCAGAAGCGCGGCCCCTGGTTCAGGAATGCGTCCATGTCGTCCAGGTCGCCCCATTGCCCGTCCACGGGATCTATGAAAGCCAGGTGTCCGCTCCACCCGATGCCGCCGTACGCCACCTCGGCGCCTCCGGCTTCGGCGATCATGTCCGCGTAGCGTTCCACATTGCCCGGCCCGGGCGCGTAAATCTGCTCAAAGGGCGGATGCAGGCTCTTGTCCACGAACAGCAGGAAACTGTTGAGCATATAGTTGCGGAATGAAAACGGAAAATCATCGGGCGCGAGCCGCCCATCCGGCAGGGCGTATTCATCCATGAGAAACAGATGGCAGTGGTCCATGGGCAGGCGGTACTGGGTGATCATGTCCGCAAGGATCGGATACTGGGCTACGGGGCCGACCGGCAGCAGGGCCACGAATTTGCGCCCCTGCTGCCGCGCCGCCACCATGCGCTTGAAGATATCTTTTGCGAACCGCCGGTAAAACGCCTCGGGCCGATCAATCACATTGATTTTCAAATTTCCGTTCGGAGGAGCCACGGCTTCGGATTTGCTCAAGGCGCACACCCGGAGCGTTTCATCCAGATCCCGCAGGGTCACGAAATCCTGGGGACGCCAGTCACTGCGTTTCATAGATCACCTCTCGAATTCGAACGGGCCGCGTTGCGGACCCGAACCATATTGTAATGAAATCGCGCGCCGCTGAACAATTCGCGGCTGCGGCCGCGCCGGAACCGGGCCTGTTCATCCGTGTTTTATGTAATGAAATAAATTTTCGCCATACTGTACAGAAACGCAGTTTATGGGTATAATAATGTACAGGTAAGAGATATTAATGGAGAGAACCATGGTAACGCCGCAATGTGAAAAATGCCGGAAGCGGATCGAGCGCGTAAGCGAGTGCGTGGTGGCGTATCGCGAGAACGAGCCGGGCACTGCGGGCCTGTATCACCGCGAGTGCGCCATGGCCATGGGCGGCGAGCGCCGGCGCGCGCAATGGTTCGGCGAGAACGACAACCTTGAACAATGGTACGAACAGTTCGAGGACAGGCGCTCGCGCGAGATCGGACTGCTGGCGCACCGCTGGGTGAACCAGCACAGGTACTACCGGCCGCGCACCGGATTTGTGACCATCTGGGACACGGCCAGGGAAAACGCAGGCAAGCGCAAAAATCAGGCCGGGTGATCGCCCTGCCCCACAGGGTTCCCCGCAGGAGCGCCACACCAGCGTGACTGCTTTGTGCGCTGACATGCATGTCCCATAACACTCTGGCGTCCGCCGACAAAAAAACCGCCCCCGCAGGGGCGGTTTTGTTTTTCTGGTTATTGCGGCTTTCGGAAAAGACTCACACCGGCTGGAAGCACTCGATGTCCAGCATGGTGTTGGTGGTTTCCTTAGCGAATCTTGCTTTGACCTTCATGCCCACTGCGACCTTGTCCGGGTCGGCGTCAATGATGTGGGCCATGGGCGTATCGGCGCCGTCGAGTTTGATCAACCCGAGCACGAAGGGCGCAGGGCGCGGGTGGTGCCTGTCGGGTTTTCGCACCACGGTGAAGTTGGTGACAACGCCCGTGTCCGCGAGTTCGACCCAGTCGTTGGTGAGCAGCTCGAAATCACGCTCGCAGGTCTGTCGCGGGGGGACATAAATCTTGTTGCACTTCTTGCATTTCACGCCGAGGATTTTCTTCTTGTCGCGCAGAGAGATGATGAACTTGCTGCCCACGCGGCCGGCGAAATATTGGTACGGGAGAGCGAGCTTGCCTTCCCTGATGGCGCAGTATTGTTGCAGGTCTTCCATTGCGCAGCCTCCTTTGCGGCAGTGTGTGGCGAATCAGTCCGCCAGCTCGAAGTATTTGATGTCGCGCACGCGGCCCTCGGGCTTGTCCGCCCACACCGGGCGCACCCGGTCTCCCTTGCTGGCGCGGCCTAGGTCCGAGTCCTTGAGGAAGTGCCAGAAGGTTTCCTTGCCCTGGCACCCGTCGAGCAGGATGTGGATGGTGCCGTAGGGGGTTTCGCGTGTTTCGCCGGTGAGCGGGTCCGGGCTGGCGTAGTACACATGCTCGATGAGGTTGATCGTGCCCTCGGGACCGACCTCGACAAACTCGCCCGCGCGGCATCGGCACACGGCGCAGATCTCGCGCGGCGGCAGTTGCTTGCGCCCGCACTCGGGGCACACATTGGCGATGATCTTCTTCTCGCGCAGCCCGGCCAGGAATTTGCCCATAACCGGCCCGGTGGAGTATTTCATGTCCACGGAGATGACTTTCTTGAGCACGATGAGTTCTTCCTGGGCCTCGGCTTCGGGCAGGGTGAACTTGGCGAACAGCTTGGGCAGTTTCTGCGCCAGCTCCATGTCGCCGGTGAGGCGCAGACGGCCGGCGCCGAACGCCACCAGCGGGTCCAGCTTGCCGGTCATGAGGTCCACATAATCTTTGGCGCTCACAATGTTGGTGACTGTGGCGTCCGCGGCCAGGCCTTCCTTGATTGTGCATTTCCCGTCCTTGACCACGGCGGTCCACTGGCCGCCGCCGTCTCCGCCCAGGTCGTAGCAGAACCTGGCGTCCAGGCCCGGTATCACTTCGGGGCGGAAGCGCTCGGGCATGGTGCCGATGATGTCGCCCGCGGTAAGCGCCTTTTTGGGCGGCACATACTTGGTGAACATCATGGGCAGTTTCATGAGGATGGACATGTCGCCCTCGACCTTGAGCTTTCCGGTCTGGAAGGCCTCCATGCCGTCAATTTTTCCCACGGTGATGCCCGCGAAGGTTTCGGCGTCCGCGATCATCTTGGCCGTGAACGCGCCGAAGTCCGGCCCGCCCAGCTTATCGGTCTGGCACGCGCCGTCCTTGACCGTGAGTTTCCAGCATCCGCCGCCGTCGCCGGAGATGTCGTAGGCCACGACAACATCCATGCCCTGCGCGCCTTCGGGACGGAATCGCTCCGTCTGCGTTTCAAAAATATGGTCCACGGTGGTTCCGAAATATTCAGCCATGTGTGCCTCCTTACCAGTCCAGGTCTTTTTCGAGCATGGTGAGCAC
>JAGUYV010000064.1 GCA_020061125.1 bacterium
CGAGCACGCCGGGTCCGCGGCGCGCAGCACGGCGTGGGCCACGGGCAGCACATCCTCTTCCATGCGCGGCGCGTGCCGCCACGAGCCGGTTTCCCGGTTCTTGACATAAATGAACAGCGCGGCGCCGTTGCCGATGGCGTAAGCCACATTGGCCGAGGGGTCAATTTCCGACTTCTCGCCGCCGTCCACCACCACGCCAGGGCCGGTGTCGCGCAGCATGGGCACGATTTGATCGGTCCACAGGGGCCGGTGCGCGCCCGCGCGCGGAAAGCCCGTCTGCCCGTGGTCCGCGCTCACGATCATGTACAGATCCGTGAGGTTGTATTTTTTCTGCAATAAATTGAACAGGCGGCCCATCTGCAGATCCACCACGCGGCGCAGGTAATCGCTTTGCGCGCCCACGCCCCGGTGGTGGCTCTGCCCGTCATGACCCCCGAAGTACAGGTTCAGCAGGTTGGGCAGCCCGTTTTTGGCCGTGAGCTTGATGGCGGCGTCAATCATGAGCCGGTCCCACCGGGAATAATTGTGCGAACGCTTGTCAATCTCTGCGTAATGCACCATGTCGCCGCGGCCCGGCCTGCGCCATATCGTGGCCCCGCGGCCCACATAATTGAACACCGCGTAAGAGGTTAGTCCGGCTTCGCCCAGAACCTCGAAGATGGTTTTGGTTTCGGGATCAATGTCGTTGTTGAGCATGCCGCCGGTGTTCAGATCCGGGAGCAGGCCCGTGGGCAGACCGTACAATTTCCGGTCGAAGCACGCCAGGGTCTGATCCAGCTCGCTCAAGTACGCGCGGCCCCCGAACGGCTCCAGGGTCCGGTCCAGCCACACATTGTTCACGATGCCGTGCGTGCGCGGCCAGCAGCCAGTGGCCAGGGACGAAAGGCACACCAGCGTGACGGACGGAAATACGGAAGCGGCCTGTTCCACGATGAGCGCGTCGCCCATGGCGCGCCGCAGGTTCGGCAGATTGCCGGACTGGTACAAGTTTTTGAATGTCTCCGCGTGGCATCCGTCAATGATGAGCCATATCGCGTTCTTGGCTTTGTTGAACAAGCGGCGCAACCTCCTGCGGCGGGCATTTTGATTTTAGCCCACGCGCGCGGGGAAAGCAATTGCCGCGCCCCCAGTGATTCTATAGCATGGTTGACAGGTGCGGCTAATGCCTGTAGAAAATGTATGTCAATACCAGAATATGAAATTCCTTGAAGCAAACGCCATGCGCGCATTGCGTTCATCGTTTGTGAGTATTTGTGAAATGCCAATATGGAAAAGCGAAGGGAAGGGGGTGAAACAGTGAAGAAGACCGGACTGATGCTGTTTGTTCTGGCCGTGTTCGCGGCCGGGAGCCTGCTGGCGGGGTGCAAGGGCGCTCCGGACACCACCGAGGGCGGGAAATACACCTTCGACAAGCTTTGCGAGAAAGTGGCCGTGGAAGCAGAAACCATGGTATCCGATCAGCTCGACAACTCGGGCATGACCGCGGAGCAGAAGGAGATTGCCAAAGCCGCTGCCGCCGGCGCACAGGGCCAGATGAAGGATGAGATCGTTAAAGGCTGCGAGGACATGAAAAAGCAGGTCATGAGCCAGGTTCCTGACGAGAAGAAGCAGAAAATCGCTGAAGGCGCTTATGTGAAAGTGCTCATGGAGTCCTGCAAGGATCAAAAGGGCATGAAGTACATGGAGTGCATGAAGAACAGCGAACCCAAGGCTCTGGAAGAGGCCAACAAACTGATTAATTGAAATCGGCACTATTTGAGTGAAATCATGAACGGCGCCGCGCATGCAACAGCGGCGCCGTTTTTATTTCTGGCATCATGCCTCCGTACAGGTCGCGGTGCTTTATGGTGGCTTGGTGTTGCGGAATGCGCGAAAGCGATGTGAGCGGCATCATGAAAAATCGCGGGGCTGGATGCCGTCCCCGAGCGGGATGTCGCGGGTTGCGGGTTTGCCTTCGATTTCCGGGAGATGGCGCGGGTGCAGGCCTGGTCGCTGTTTGCCCGGGCGCATGATGGCGATGTTGACCCCTTCTCGCAGCGCGTCGCCTTTTCTGATGTCCCTTACAGCCTGGAGTCCGCGCCGCGCGAAGGCGCGCAGTTCCTGTTCCTGATCGAGCACGCAGATTTCCCCGCTGCCCAGAGCCTGCTCCACGCCGCGGATGGCGCGCACCATGAGCGCGAGTTCCCCGGGCGTTATGGCGAAAGCGTGGTCCGGGCCGGGCAGATCGTTGTGCAGGGTGAAGTGTTTTTCTATGACCGAAGCGCCGAGCGCCACCGCGCCCGCGGGGCCGGTCACGGGATCGCGGCTGTGATCGCTCAAGCCCACGCGCACGCCGAATCTCTGCCGCAGGGTGGTGATGGCGCGCAGGTTCAGCGCGTCCAGGGGCGCGGGATAGCGTGCGGTGCATTGCATGAGCGTGAGGTCTTTGCCGCCGTGCGCGCGAAAATGATCGAGCGCCCATGCGACATCGTCTTCATCCGACGCGCCTGTTGACAGAATCAGCGGCTTGCCCGTTTTGGCGACAAATTCTATCAGTCGGCTGTGGCTGATTTCGTAAGAGGCGATTTTGTGGACGCGTACGAACGGATCCACGGCGCGCGCGTCGGTCACGGAAAACGGCGAGGACATGAACTGCACGCCGCAATCCGCGCAGAACGCCGCCAGGGTGGGCAACATGTCGTAGGGCATGGCCAGATCTTCGAAAATCTTGACGATCGGCTCTTTGATTCCCGCGTGGGCCAGGTAGTCGGATTCTCCGGCGTTGGGCACATACACGGAATCCGCGCGGTAGGTCTGGAACTTGACGGC
>JAGUYV010000116.1 GCA_020061125.1 bacterium
CCGCAAGGCGTTCGCGCAGGCCGCGCCCAATCTCACAGTGCAGACTGTGTCCGAATACATTGCGGACAGATATCAGGCTTGAATCTGCACGACCCGCGCCACGCAGCCGCGCAATTTCACGGGAGTTTTTTTTCATGAAATCCGCAACCATGGCAAAGCTCTTTCTTCTCTCCGCATGCGTTTTCGCGCTTGCCGCAGCGTGCCGCCCGGCGCGGGCGGGTGATTACACTGTGGAGAAAGATATCCTGCTGGGCGCGCACGACGGCGTGGAACTGTTCGGGGACCTTTACATTCCCGAGGGCAAGGGGCCGTTTCCTGGCATATTGTTTCTGCACGGCGGCGGGTTTGTGGGCGGCACGCGCAACTATGACGGCGTACTGTCGCTGATCCGCTTCTTTGCGGAGAACGGATACATGGTGCTGACCGCGGATTACCGCTACATCCAGAGCGGGGGCATGTTCCCGAACAACACCCGAGACGCCAAGTGCGCCATGGCGTGGTTCAAGGCCAAAGGGCCGGAGCGCGGGCTTGACCCCGGGCGCGTGGCCACGAGCGGCGAGTCCGCGGGCGCATATCTCGCGGCCATGGTCGCGTTCACGGCCGCAGACCCGTATTTCGACCCCGCGTGCGGCGGCCCCGAGGGAGCGGATCTGTCGGCCCGCGCCGCGGTGCTGTTCTACGGACCCTACAATTTCGCGTCCTTCGAGGGTGGATTCAAGAAGATTCTGGAGCTGGAAATCGCGCGCGCGGCCGGGCTGAACACCAAGAAAAAGAAACACGAGTTCATCGCCCTGAATTCGCCGGTGAATTATGTGCGGAACGCGCCGCCCACGCTGGTGATCAACACGGAGATTGACGGCACCGTGCCGCCGCAGCAGAGCGACGAGCTGGCCGCAGCCCTGGCCGCCGCGGGCCGCATCCACGAGCAACTGGTAGTGACGGGGCCGGACATGAACCACGGGTTCGTGCTCACCATGCCCGATTCCCCCCAGGCCCTGCAAGCCAAGAGCAAAAGCCTGGAATGGCTCGCCCGGCACCTGGCGCCCGGCGGGCAGAAATAACCCGCACACCGTGTGAGCAGAGAGCGAAAACCACAGCTTCACATGGATTGACGGCCTTCGACAGCCGCTCCCGGCCCTTTAATTTGTGATTTATTTGATTTGGATGATTTTCTCTTGTGTATAATATAAGCAGGAGAGGTATGGCATTGGCGAAACCCGACTTTTGCGGACTGGCCGGCGCGGCCGGACTGTTTTCGTTCGCTCGTATTAATCATATTATTCATTCATCCTTTACAGGGAAGGAGCTTGCATATGGCGAGAGAGCTTAAAATTACCATCAGCGGCAGCAACATGAAGGTGTCCAATTCCCTCAAAACCTATGTCCAGGAAAAAATCGGCCGCCTGACCAAGTATTACGACCGCATTCGCACGGCCGAAGTGGAGCTGGTGTACCAGGACAACAAGAGCGCGGAGGAGAGCCAGCGCGTGGAGGTGACTCTGAACGCGAACGGAACCATGTTCCGCTGCGAGGAGTCGTCCATCAGCATGTATGCAAGCATTGACATCGCGGCCGAAAAGCTCGAGCGGCAGCTGCGGCGCTACAAGGAAAAGATGGTGGGCAAGGGCCGCAAGACCAAAAAGGCCGAACTGCCCGCCGCCGACGAGCAGGATTTCCCCATCCCCGAGAACGAGATCGTGCGTGTGAAGCGCTTCGCGGTCAAGCCCATGACCCCGGACGAAGCCACCATGCAGATGGAAATGCTCAACCACAATTTCTTCGTGTTCCTGAACCCGGAAACCGAGGAGATCAATGTGATCTACAAGCGCGGGGACGGCAATTACGGGCTGATCGAGCCGGAGCTGGAATAACGCGCCCGGCCCCCGCGGCCCTAAACGGAAAAGGCACGGCGCCCGCCGCAAGGCGGGCGTTTCTTTTGGCGCAAAATTGCCGTAAAATAACAGATACTATAATCAGGCGGCCGCGGGGCGCTGCCGCACGCGCCTCGATTCCCGCGCCGCCTGCGTGACGACATGGGTCTTCCGGACCGGTTCACTCCAAAGTTCTACAAGATGGGCGTGCGCGCGCGCGAGGTCGCCGCCGTGTTCGTGAAGCACGGCTTCTTCTGGGTGGCCGAGGCGCTCGAAGTCACGCGCTATTTCCCGCGCTCCCTGCGCGAGAAAATTGTGACCACCGAGGATTACAAGCTGCCCGTGGCCGTGCGCATCCGCCGCGTGATCGAGGAACTCGGCCCCACTTACATCAAGGCCGGGCAGATCTTGAGTTCCCGCCCGGACCTCATTCCCCCTGACATTCTCAAGGAACTGGCCAAGCTCCAGGACGATGTGCCCCCGTTCCCCTATGAACTGGTGCAGGATGTCATCGAGAGCGAACTCAAGACGCCCATGGACCGCGTGTTCCGCTCGTTCGCGCGCGTGCCCATCGCGTCCGCGTCCATCGGCCAGGTGCATGAAGCCGTGCTGCGCAACGGACTCGAGGTCGTGGTCAAGGTGCAGCGCCCGGACATCGAGCAGATCGTGTTCATTGACACGGATCTCATGCACGCCATCGCCTCGTATGCGGAGAAGCGGTTCCAGTGGGCGCGGCTGTACAATTTTGTGGAGCGCGTGGACGAGTTCACCAAAACCATCCGCCAGGAGATGGACTACACCATCGAGGGCCAGAACGCGGACCGCCTGCGCCGCAACTTCGAGGACGACGACACCATCTATGTGCCCGAGATTTTCTGGGACTGCACCACGCGCCGCGTGCTCACCATGGAATACATCCACGGTGTGAAAATCAAGGACAAGGACAAGCTCCTGGCGCGCGGCTGCGACCTCACCTACCTCACGGAAGTCATCGGCAACGCGTACATCAAGATGATCCTCATTGACGGGTTCTTTCACGGCGACCCTCACATGGGCAACATCTTCGTCATGGACAACCAGGTGGTGGCGCTCATTGACTTCGGCATGGTGGGTATCGTGGACCCCATCATGCGGCGCAACATGGCGCGTTACTTCATCGCCATCGTGAACCAGGACGCCGAGGGCCTGGTCGAGGTGCTGGGGGAAATCGCCACCATAGACCCGGGCACGGACCGCGCCGCGCTGGTGCGCGAAGTCGGCCGCCTCATGAGCAAGTATTCCGATGTCACCATCGGGCAGATCAAGCTCGAGGCCATCGTGCTCGAACTGTTCGACTTGAGCATGAAACACCGCATCACCATGCCCGGCGAGTTCACGCTCATGGACAAGACCCTGATCACCCTCGAGGGGCTGGGCCGGCACCTGGACCCGGATTTCGACCTCATCGGCACGGCCGAGCCGGCCGCGCGCATGCTCCTGCAGCGCGAACTCGATCCCCGCAATTTCGGCCGCGAAGCCGTCAAGGTCGTGCTCGACACCCGCGACCTGTTCACGGCCCTGCCCCGGCGCATCAACAAAATCACCCGCAGCCTCGAACAGGGCCGCTTCCAGGTGCGCCTCGACATGGAGCAGTACTCCGAGTCCGTGAAGAGCGCGGCCCGGCGCGTGAGCAACAGCGTGAACCGCCTGGCCCTGGCCATCGTGCTCGCCGCCGTCATCCTCCTGGCCGCGCAAATCATCCCCAAGGACCAGGTCGTGCTCCACGGCTGGACCCTCGGGCAGATCACCCTGGCCGTGCTCGCGCTTCTGGCCATGATTCTCACTTTCACGCTATTGCGCTCCAGCCGCCGGTAGCCGCGCCACACGCCCCTCCAGTCTTCACAAATTAAGGTTTTCCTTTATACTGCAAGCATGTCTGAATCCTCGTCCGCAACCGGGACTCTTTTTGTGGTGGCCACCCCCATCGGCAACCTCGAGGACATCACGCTGCGCGCGCTGCGCATTCTGCGCGAGGCGGACGCAGTGGCGGCCGAGGACACGCGCCACACGCGCAAGCTGTTGAGCCACCACGAAATCGCGGCGCCCAGGCTCATCAGCCTCAACGCGGATGCGGAACAGAGGCGGATTCCGGAAATTCTCGACTTGCTGCGCGGTGGCGCGGCCGTGGCGCTGGTGAGCGACGCTGGC
>JAGUYV010000118.1 GCA_020061125.1 bacterium
ACCGCCTGCTGGACGATCCGGATTTGCGCGCCCGCCTCACGGCCGCGGGCTTCGAGACCGTGTCCAGCAAATTCTCGCGCCAGCGCATGCTGCAGGAAGTGCTCGATGTTTATACGCGCACCCTTCGCACGAAGTACGGCCTGCTGCAGCCCGTGCGCGCGGCCAGCGCCCTGGACCGGCCCCGCGTGCTCCTGGCCCTGCCCGAACTCGAAGTGGGCGGCGTGGAAACCCATGTTATTGATCTGGCCATCGGCCTCAAGCGACGGGGATACGAGCCGATCGTGGCTTCCAACGGCGGCAAGCTCGTGGAAAAACTCGCCACAGAGAATATCCTTCATGTGGAAGCGCCCATTCATTCCAAGGCGCCCCCCGTGATCGCGTCCATGGTGGGCCGCATGCGCCAGGTGATTCGCGAAAACCGCATCGAGCTCGTGCATGCGCACTCGCGCGTGCCGGCCTGGATCTGCTATCTGGCCATGCGCGGCGAAAAGGGTAACCGTCCCTTTGTGACAACCTGCCACAGCACCTACAGCGTGCATGTGGGCAGCCAGGTCATGACCTGGGGCGACTCCATGATCGCCGTGAGTTCGTTCGTGCGCCAGCACATGCTGCGCAATTTCGGCACCGCGCCGGACCGCATCACCACGGTATACAACGGCGTGTCGCCGGATCTGTATGACGCCGCCCGCGGCAAGGACATGGCCGCGCGATACAAGAGTGAACTCGGCCTGGACAACGGAACCCGCGTGGTGGGCATGGTCGCATCCCTCACCCCGCGCAAAGGCTACGCGTATTTCATCCGCGCGGCGCAAGCCATTCTTGCGCAGTATCCGAATGTGGTGTTCCTTGGCGTGGGCGGCGGCGTGCAGAAGGACGAACTCGAGGCCATGGCGCGCGAGGTCGGGCTTGCCTCCCGCTTCCGGTTCCTGGGCGTGCGCCAGGATGTGCGCGACCTCATGTACTCCTTCGATATCTTTGTGCTGTCCTCCATGAGCGAGGGCCTGCCCTATGTGATCCTCGAAGCCATGTGCATGAAGAAACCCATCGTGTCCACCAATGTGGGCGGCATCCCGGAGGCCATCGAGCACGGCGCCAACGGACTGCTTGTTCCGCCCAAGGATGTGGACGCCCTGTCCCACAGCATTCTGTCCCTATTGGAGGACACGGACAAGGCCCGCGCCCTGGGCGAAGCCGCTCACCGGCGCATCGCCGATTCCTTCTCTGTCGAGAAAATGGTGGATCAGACGGAACAAATCTACATGGCCGCGTTCGGGTGAGGGCGGACTGCCGCGGCTCTCATCCGCATCGCGCTCCCGGAGCGGGCGCATGCGCATCCTGCATTTCGTAAACAACATCAATTTGAGCTGGTACAACATGTTCCTCGACACCGTGCGCGAGCAGGAGGCGCAGGGGCATTTCGTGCGCGTGGTGTTCCCGCCGGGAGGCGTGAACTATAAGCGGCTTCTTGGCGACGGCGTAAATGTGACGCCACTGCCCGTGCGCAGCAGCAAGCTCGACTACTGGGCCGCGTTCAAGCTGTCGCGCATTCTTGCGGCCGAGCGCATAGATGTGCTGCACGCGCATCTCACGAGCAGCGCGCAGCTCGGATCCGCAGCCGCGCGCTGGGCCGGGATCCCGTGCGTGGCGTCCGTCCTCAAAATCACGAAAAAGCGCCGGTACATGAGATGCGACATGCTCCTGCCGTGCTCGGACCATGTTCATGGCGACCTGCGCGCGCAGGGCGTGCCCGAAGCCATGATGCGGCGCGTGTATACGGGCATCAACCTCGAACGGGTTCTGGCCGGACGCAACCCCGCGGACAGCGCGCGGGCCGAATTCGGATGGGACGGCACGCACAGGGTCATCGGCAGCGTGGCGCGCCTCGTGCCCATGAAAGGGCATACGCACCTGCTCGACGCCGCGGCGATTGTCCTCGAAAAGCATCCCGAGGCCCGGTTTCTGATCGTGGGCGACGGAGAACTGCGGCCCTCTCTTGAAGACCAGGCGCGCCGCCTGGGCGTGGCGGACAAAACCGCGTTCGCGGGCACGCGCCTGGACCTGCCCCGCATCTTGAACGCCATGGACATTTCGGCCCTGGCCTCGGTTGACAAAGAGGGACTACCCGTGATTCTGGTCGAATCGTGCCTGTTCGAGAAGCCCGCCGTCATGAGCGATGTGGCCGGGATCCGCGAGATCATCCGGCATGGGGAAACCGGGTGGCTGGCGCCGCCGCGGGATCATGAAGCCCTGGCGGCGGCCCTGTGCGACGCCCTGGACGATCCGGTCCGCGCCGCATCCATGGCGAGAGCCGCGCGAGACCTGGCCGCGCGCGAGTTCGATGTGCGCAATACCGCCTCACAGATGCAGGAGGTCTACGAACAGCTTGTGAGGACATCCCGGTGATGACGCCTGGCGTTCGAACATGCCGGGGAAGCGTGTCCAGCGCGGCGCCCATCAGAAAAACTGCGGGGTTTGCGAAATGAGAGTCGTTTTCATCAATCCGACAAACTACATTTACTCCTACGGGCTTCGCTGCCTCGTGTCATATATTGAATCCCGCGGCCACAGCGTGAAGATCATTTTTATGCCCATAGCTCCGCTTGGAGAGTATGTCCGTCCGCAAATCCGGTACAATTACCCTGCCGCTGTTTACAAAGCGCTGGACGAACACCTTGCAGAAGCCGATGTCGCGGGCTTGTCGTTTGTCACAAATTTCTTTGGCCAGGCGAGGTTCATTTCCAAGCATATCAAAGACCGGTTTCCGAATCTTCCAGTCGTTTGGGGCGGCATTCACGCGACCGGATTGCCGGAGAAATCTCTTGAATATTGCGACATCGTGTGCGCGGGCGAAGGGGAAACCGGCTTCACGGAACTCCTGGACCGGATGGACCGCGGCGAGGATATTTCCACATGTCCCAACATGTGGATGTACAGGAACGGCCGCATCGTTTCCAATCCTCCGGCGCCCATGATTCAGGATCTGGACGCCTGTCCGTTTCCGTTCTTCGATTCATCCCGCGAGTTTTTAAGCGTGCAGGACGGCATTGCGCCCATTGACGAAGACCTGCGCCGGTTGAGCATGGTTTTCCCGGCGGAGTATTTCAAGCTGCCGAGCGAGAACGCCTACATGGGCATGACGCTTTCGTCCCGCGGCTGTCCGTATCATTGCACATACTGCTGCAACAACCTGCTGCTGTTGCTGTACCGTGACGGCGGCGCCAAACTGCTGCGGCGCAGAAGCGCCGCCGTGGTCGTGGACGAACTGGCGGAGATCAAGCGCAAAATGCCTTTCGTTTCCTTCATCGCTCTCATGGACGACGATTTCTGCGCGACCAGAACCGGGTACATCCGGGAATTCGCTGCGCTATACAAAGAGAAAATCGGACTGCCTTTCAAATGCAACGCCACCCCGGCATCGGTGACGCGCGAAAAAATTGACATTCTCAAGGACGCCGGGCTGATTTCCGTGGAAATGGGCATTCAATCCGCCAGCGAACGCATCAACCGGGAAATATATAAGCGCAGGTTTGACAAAGAAAAATTTCTGTCCGCCGCCCGGCTGATCCACCAGGCGGGCGTCAACACCTGTTACGATGTGATTCTCGACAATCCTTTCGAGACCGTTGCGGAGAAAGTCGAAACCATCAGATACCTGGGCGAAGTTCCCAAGCCGTGCATATTGAGCTGTTTTTCGCTCACATTTTTCCCGGGCACGGAGATGTATCACATGGCCAAAGATGCAGGCTTGATCCAGGACGAGGAAGAAGAAATTTTCAATAAAAAAAATATCACCGTGTACATCGAAAAGGAGCCGTACATTAAGTTTCTGATGATGAACGCGGCATCCACGCGCTTTGACACGGATCGGCGGCCCTGGACCCGAGGCATTCTCCGCGCGCTTTCCTCAAAGCCCGCGCTGTTCCTTCTCAACCGCCGCTATTTCGGCAGTATCCTGTGGCCCCTATTAAGCGCATTCCAAGAAGCCGTCTCGAAGCTAATGCCAGCTAAAAAATCCCTATAAGTCTTCCGCGCCAGGGATGTTTGCCCCTGTGTGCACGCATATGCGGTTCAGTGCATGTATCCCAGGGTCTTCAGGTGGTGTTTGAGAGAGCGCGAAGACTTCGACGCACCGCCATGTCTCTTAGAGGCCGCACGCGAAGATTTGCGAAGGGCAAGCGCTTCATCACGGAATGCCGAGGCCCGCGCGGGCATGGACTCGGACAAATCGTTGCGCTCGCCAGGATCCGAGGCAAGGTCAAACAGCCGAAACTCATCATGAACCGCATCAAAAATGAATTTCATATTGCCGCGGCGCATGGCGATAAGTTCCGCATCGAGTTTTGAGAGATCGAACCGTGCGCCCCAGGTCACCGATGCAATCGGCGCAGCGGATTCCCGGCCCGAAAACAGCGTGGTGCGGCGGCCCGCGGCGCCTTTTGGCGGCGCGCCCTGCCAAGCAAGCAATGAAGGCAGAAGCTCCATCAGAGAATGCGGCTCGGGTACGCGCGAGCCGGCCTCGAGGCCGGGCGGCAGCGCGCCCCACATAATCATTGGCACATGCACAAGCTCCTGGAAAAGCATGCTTGTGTGCTTCACATGGCCATGTTCCAGAAACTGTTCGCCATGGTCCGCAGTGATGATTACAAGCGTGTTGTCCAGATACCCCTCCGCATCGAGGATTTCAAAAAGATGGCCGAGCCACCTGTCCGTGAATGCGACTTCCTGCATATACAGGGCCTTGAGGTAAGCGGCATTTTCCGGCTTGACGGCGTTGCGCGCGTCCAGTCCCTTTTCCGCATAATTGATATGAATGAAATTGGGGTCCGCGATCATTCCGGCGGGGCGTCCGTTGCGGGCCAGGTCCGGCACGGTGTCCGGAGAAAAATAAGGGTCATGAGGATCTATGAGTTGCAGATAAAGGAAAAAGGGGCGAGGCAGCCCGAAAGCCTGAACATGCGAGCGCACCTCGTTCACCATGACCGGCGCAGGCGGCCAGAACCGGTCCCGGAAGAAATCGAATCCTGTCTCGAATTTGTTCTCGCTGCTGATGATGGAGTTTGCGGAAAACCCGATGGTGAAGAAACCCGCGTCATGAAAATTCTTGATGAGGCTGATGCCGCTGTTCCACTGGCTGAACGCCTCTGCGTTGGCCTCATAGGGATCGGCGCCGGAAAAGAGCGAAGCAATGGAAATGTGCGTGACGGCGGAGGGGGCCGTGACGCTTTCGAACACCACTCCTTCCCGGGCCAGGCGGTCCAGAAACGGCGTTTCTCCGGTGCGCGCGCCGTATGCGCCCAGAGCATCGGCGCGCAGGGTGTCCACAAGAACAAGGATGATGCCCGGAGCGCGGCGAGGTTCGGGCTGCGGCGCACCGGTGCGGCCAGGCCCCGCGACGGCCTTGGCAAACCAGCTTTCGCCTTCAAGTTTTTTACGCAGGGACGCAATGTCCGCTCCCATGTCCGCGGCGTCGTGGGCGAGCAGATCGAGCGCCGTGCCATAACAGGAGTTTTCCATGGGCGCGCCCACCGAGAACAGCAGGGATTCATAGCAGGAGCGCAGAGTCAGCTCCATGGACATCTGAAGCCCTGCATATCGGATGAGCAACGCGCGCATTTTCGCGATTTCAGGGTCTCCGGCCTGAAGCGCGCCGGCGCGCCCCTCGAATGCAGAGAGCTTCATTATGCGATCCCGGTGGTTGTTGCGAAAAAGGGAATGCGCTCCGGGGGTTCGGGCGCGCATGGCGGCCAGGTCGCGGTTCAGCTCCTCGCGGAGCGCGCGCACGCCGCCGATCACATCCTCTGCGGTTTCCAGAGCGGGCTGCGCGCCCTTGTCCGCTTCACGCGCGCGCAGGTCGGCAAAGAGCAACAGCGCGGCCAAAATGGTGAGCGCAAGCAACAGGGCGGTGGTCCGGCGGGGGCGGGGCGTTCCGGGCATGATGAAGGTATTATAGCAATTCCGGCGGAAAACGGTCAGTCCCGCGTTTCCGCTGGCGTGCTGTTTTCCCGCACGAAGTCCGCAACGATATCATATTGCTTGATTTTCGTGTAAAGCGTCTTGCGCGTGATGCCCAGACTGCGCGCGGTGCGCTCGCGGTGAAAATTAAAATGGCGGAGCGCTTCGGACAGGAATGCCTTTTCCACATCGCACAGGGGCGCGGTGGGGTTGGGGAACACATAGCAGCCGGGCGTCGAGGCGGGCTGGGGGACATGCCGCGAGAGAAGAGGAAGGATGTCCTCATGGGTGAGTGCGGGGCCTGTGGCGCGCATGGCCGCGCGTTCGACCACGATGCGCAGTTCGCGCTCGTTTCCAGGCCAGTAATAAGAGGCGAGCAGGTCCGCGGCTTCGTCTGTCAGAGCGGGCCTCCGCGCCGGGGGCATGGATGCGCAGGTGAGGGCGGCGCGGGCCAGGGCGGGCACATCCTCGGGACGGTCGCGCAGAGGCGGCACCACAATCGAAGCCGCGCCGAACAGCCGGAAAAGGCTGGCGTCGAACCGCCCGCGGCCCACTTCCAGGGCAAGGCTTGTGCTCGTA
>JAGUYV010000416.1 GCA_020061125.1 bacterium
ATCGCGGGCCAATCCGCGGCCATGAGCGGCTACAGCGTGTGGGGCCACGACATTGGCGGCTACATCACGCGCCCGCACCGCGGCCTCGAAGGCGAATACACGGGCCAGCGCCAGACCGCCGAACTGTTCATCCGCTGGACCCAGTTCGGCGCCTTGAGCCCCATCATGCAGATGCACACCACAAGCAACAAGGGCGCGTGGGACTTCGGGCCTGAAGCCCTGCAAAACTACATCAAATACGCCAAGCTCCACACCGGCCTGTATCCCTATCTGCACGCGCTGAACAGGGACGCCGCGGCCACGGGCATGCCCATGATGCGGCCCCTGCCCCTCCAATACCAGGACCAGCCCGAGGCGCATGTGCAGCGCTACCAGTACCTGCTCGGGCCGGACCTGCTCGCCGCGCCCGTGGTCACGGAAGCCACAACAGCCCGCGAGGTCTATTTCCCGGCGGGCGAGACCTGGGTGGATTTTTATCTGGATTACGGCCGGGAATATCCAGGCGGGGCCACGGCCACCGTGCCCGCGCCGCTTGACGCCATGCCCCTGTTCGCGCGCAAGGGCGCCATCCTGCCCATGCTGCCCACCGAGGTGGACACGCTCGTGAGCAAGGATCTGATTACGGCGCAGGGCGTCACACCCATGGACGACCGCCTCGAGGTGCATGTCTGGCCCGGCGAGCGCGACTCGAAATTCACCGGCGTGGACGGACTCGAAATCTGGATCAAGAAAACCAACGGCGGCAAAGCCGTGTGCGCCGCGGGGCCGCCGCGCAAATTGCTCCTCATTATACACACCGTAAGCGACGGTGAGGCCCAGACCGTTTACAGGGAACTCGAAAGCAGCGAACAGGAAACCTGCGCGGGGCTTTAGCGGGACGGGGTTGTCTCAATCCGCCACTTCCTCTCTGCGGCTGAATTTATTTTGCGCGGCTCTACCTCAATCCGTTAATAGGCATTCTTGATTCGTCGCCGCGATTTGATGATGTGTTGACGCACGGCACGCTTGTATCCAATGAATTTTTCTGGGCCCGCGGTTTGCTGTATAATGTGCGGAAGCTCGATCACTACATGCGGACGGAGCAGAATCATGGACAAAGAGCAACTCGACGCAATCCGCGCGGCGCGCGAAAAGTGGGACCAGGGCATGGTCAAAAAGACCCTGGACAAATTCCCGGAGCGCAGGGACAGATTCGAGTCCACCAGCGGGTTCGAGTTCGAACGCCTTTACGATCCCGCGCACACCGCGGACCTGGATTACCTCGAACAGCTCGGCTTCCCGGGCGAATATCCATTCACGCGCGGGGTGCAGCCCACCATGTACCGCGGCCGGTTCTGGACCATGCGCCAGTATGCAGGCTTCGGCTCCGCGGCCGAGACCAACGCGCGCTTCCGCTACCTGCTCGAACACGGCCAGACCGGCTTGAGCGTGGCCTTCGATCTGCCCACGCAGATGGGTTACGACAGCGACCACCCGCTCGTGCTCGGTGAAGTCGGCAAGGTGGGCGTGGCCATTGATTCCATGCGCGACATGGAAACCCTGTTCGACCAGATCCCGCTCGACAAGGTCAGCACCTCCATGACCATCAACGCGCCCGCAACCATTCTGCTGGCCATGTACATCGCCGTGGCCGAAAAGCAGGGCGTGTCCCCGGACAAACTCGCGGGCACCATCCAGAACGACATCCTCAAGGAATACATCGCGCGCGGCACCTACATCTATCCGCCCCGGCCGTCAATGCGCCTGGTCACGGACTCGTTCCGCTACTGCTCGGCGCATGTGCCCAAATGGAACACCATCAGCATCAGCGGCTATCACATCCGCGAGGCCGGATCCACGGCCGTGCAGGAGGTGGCCTTCACCCTGGCCGACGGCATCGCCTATGTGCAGGCCGCGCTGGACGCGGGCATGGAGACAGACACCTTCGCCTCGCGCTTGAGCTTCTTTTTCAATGGCCACAACAACCTGCTCGAGGAAGTGGCCAAGTTCCGCGCCGCGCGCCGCCTGTGGGCGCGCATCATGAAGGACCGCTTCGGCGCAAAAAATCCCAAGTCGTGGATGCTGCGCTTCCACACCCAGACCGCAGGCTCCATGCTCACCCTGCAACAGCCCGAGAACAACATTGTGCGCGTGGCCATGCAGTGCCTGGCTGCGGCCCTCGGCGGCTCGCAGTCCATTCACACCAACTCCATGGACGAGGCCATCTCGCTGCCCAGCGAGGACTCGGCGCGCATCGCCCTGCGCACGCAGCAGATTCTGGCCCACGAAAATGGCGTGGCCGATGTCATTGACCCCCTGGGCGGAGCGTATTTCATCGAGGCGCTCACGGACAAAATCGAGGCCCAGGCCGCAGACTACATCCGTCGCATTGACGACATGGGCGGCATGCTCGCGGCCATCGAATCCGGATATGTGCAGCGCGAGATCCACAACGCCGCCTATGCGTGGCAGAAGGATGTGGAGAAAAAGCGCAAGATCATCGTGGGCGTGAACCAGTACCAGATGGACGAAAAGAAGGCGCAGCCGTTCAAAATAGACCCGGCCGTGGAAAAAGCGCAGCTCGCGCGCCTGGCCGAAGTCAAGGCCTCGCGCGACGACAACGCCGCGCACGCGGCCCTGGATGCGGTGCGCGCTGCGGCCAGAGAACCGGACGCGCCCATGATGCAAACATTCATCGCCGCGGTCAAAGCCAACGCCACGCTCGGCGAAATCTGCGGCGTGCTCCGCGAGGAATTCGGCCAGTACCGCGAAAATGTGAAGTTCTGATTATGAGCTGGACCCTGCGGGGTTGACGCTTGCCCTAATACACTTCCTCGTACATGCCTGCGCCGGACATGATTTCCTTGATGGCGGCGATGTCCGCGGGCTTTGAGTACCGCTGCGGCCCCCACGCGTAATCGCCCTTGCGGTTGATGTACCCGAAGCTCACGCTGCCATCCCGGGTGTAAGTGGCGGCGCGCGCCAGACCGCCGGAAAAACTGTCCGCGAAATCAAACTGCGCGGGAATGGCCAGCCGACCCTTGCGGTTCACGAAACCCCACTTGGCGTCCTCGCCCGCGCTTTGCGCCATGGCCAGACCCTGGGAAAAATCACCGGCGCGCGCGAACCGGGGCTGAATCACGAGCCGGCCCCTGCGGTTGATGAATCCCCATTTGTCTCCAACCTGAACCGCGGCAAGATCCTGGTAAAAACTGCGCGCGTCGCGGAACTGCATGGGAATCACGAACCCGCGCGAATCGTTGATGTAGCCCCAGCGGCCGTCGCGCATGACGGCGGCCAGGCCCTGCGAGTAGTTCATGGCCGCGCCATACTGCGGGTTCACCATGAGACGGCCGTTGCGGTTCACAAATCCGTTGTCCCCGCCCAGGGCGATGCGCGCCAGACCCTGGTGAAACGGCCCCGCGGAGTCGTACGCTTCTTCCACCACGAAACGGCCCTTGCGGTCAATGTAGCCCCATTTGCTGTTCTGCACGGCCGGGGCCAGGCCGTCCGAAAACATGCCCGCGGCCTTGAACCGGCACGGGATCACTTCCCTGCCCTTGCGGTTTACATAGCACCAGCGGTCCTTGCCGTCCTCGGTTTTTCGCACCGCGGCCAGGCCCTCGTGGAAATGCGCCGCGTCCGTGTACACGGCTTTGATCACTTCGCGGCCCTTTTTGTTGATGAATCCGTACTTATCGCCCCGGCGCACCACGGCCAGGCCCTCGTAAAAATCGCCGCCCAGCTCGAACGCGGGCGCGATCACGACTTTGCCTTTTGCGTTCACGAAGCCCACTTTGCCGTTTTCGGCCATGGGAAACGGACCGTCGTCGCGGCGCACACGGTCCGTGCGCTCACGGCACGACACGGCGCTTAACGCCAGCGCCAGCAGGATCATGAAAAGCGCTGTTGTGCGGATTCGCATGCAAGCCTCCCCCGCGCGCGGCGCGCCGCGCTCCGGTGTCTCCCCTGCATTGTATATTCAATGCGCATCCGGTTCAACAACGGCGCGCCGCGTTTGCCCCGGAACCGCGTTTGGGCTATGATTGCGCACAGATGAAAAAGCCCGTGCGCACACTCTTTCTGACTCACGCCGCGGACCTCGGGGGCGCGGAACGCAGCCTGCTCGAAATCCTAGAGCGCATGGACCGCGGCCGCGTGGCGCCCTCGCTGTGCAGCCTGTCGCAGGGGCCGCTTCTGGACGCGGC
>JAGUYV010000485.1 GCA_020061125.1 bacterium
CGCCCGCCGCTGCCCTGCCCAAGACCCCGCCCCCGGACCCGGACGCGCGGCTCAAACGCGACTTGCTGAAGCTGCGACGGGACCTGGCCGCGCGCGACATGCGCCCGCCGGAACTCGTTTTCATTGACTCCACCATCGAACAGCTCGCGGAAAAAAAACCCGTCACCATAGAGCAGTTCGGCAAAATCTACGGCGTGGGCGCGGCCAAAGCCAGTGAATACGGACCCGACGCCATCGAGATCATCAAGAAGCACCTCGAAGCGACGCCCCCGGCGCCGCCACGGGGCGCCAAAAAGAAACAACCGGCGCCAAAGCAGCCACCCGCGCCCGCAGGCGAAGATCAGGACACGAGCCTGCACCAGCGCCTCGCGGATCTGCGCAAGCGGCTGGCCGCAGATAAGCATCTGCGCGCCTATCAGGTGTTCGACAACAAAACCCTCGAAGCCCTGTGCCGCCTTCTGCCGCGCTCCACGGACGACCTGCTCGAAGTGCCGGGCATGGGTCCGCAGAAAACGCAGCGCTTCGGCGCGGACATCCTCGCCGTGATCGCGCAGGCGCTGGAAGAGGAAGACGAATAAACCCAAATTCGCCGTTGGAATTTGGGTGGCAGTCGCAAGAAGGCATGAGACGCAAGGCAGCAGGCGCATTTTTGCAGTGAATAGAACTGCGGTTATGAACAAAAAAATGCGCCGATAACGCAGCGAATCGTGCCTTATTGCGATTGCAGGATTCGTCAAATCTTTCGCTTCTATTGACGAATCCGGGATAAAAAACCCTGCAATGCAAAGGGGGCGGCTCTCGGCCGCCCCCTGGATATTTCAGCAATCAAACGCGCGGGTTACGCGCCTTTTTTGATCATGGCCTCGGACACGCTGGCGGGCACCGGCTCGTAGCTGTGGAATTCCATGCTGAAACTGCCGCGGCCCTGGGTGCTGTTGCGCAACACCGTGGCGTATCCGAACATCTCGCTCAAGGGCGCGGCGGCGCGCAGCATGCGCCCGTTGCCGGGCAGGGTTTCCATGTCCCCGATGCGCCCGCGCCGCGCGCTCATGTCCTGCATCACCGTTCCCACATATTCGTCCGGAACCTCGATCTCCACTTTCATGACCGGCTCCTTGAGAATGCACCCGCCCTTGCGCAGCGCTTCCTTGAGGCCCATGGACCCGGCGATCTGGAACGCCTGGTCGTTCGAGTCCACCTCGTGAAACGCGCCTCCCAGCAGCGTGACCTTTATATCTATGACCGGGAAATCGCGCAACCCGGTTTTCAGCGCCTGCTCTACGCCCTTGCGGATGGCCGGGAAATAGTCCGACGGCACTTCGCCGCCCTTGACCTGGGTTTCGAACACAAAGCCCGCACCCGGCTCAAGCGGCTCCACGCGCAGGATGACCTTGCCGAAGTGGCCGCTGCCGCCGGTCTGCTTCACATAGTTGCCCTCGGCCTCCGAGGATTTGCGGATCGTCTCCTTGAACGCCACCTTGGGCGCGCCCACGGAAGCTTCCACACCGAATTCGCGCAGAAGGCGGTCTATGATGATCTCCAGATGAAGCTCGCCCATCCCGGAGATGATGGTCTGCTGCAGTTCGCGGTTGATCTCCGCGCGGAAGGTGGGGTCTTCCTTGGCCAGCGCGTGCAGGGCCTCGGACATCTTTTCATAGTCCGCTCGCTTGGACGGCTCCACGGCCACGGAAATGACCGGCTCGGGAAACGCGATGTTCTCGAGCACTATGGGGCTGGCCTCGCAGGACAGGGTGTCGCCCGTGCCCACGGACTTGAGGCCGACCACGGCGCCGATGCAGCCCGCGCTCAACTCGTCGAGTTCCTCGCGGCGGTTGGCGTGCATGCGCAGGATGCGGGTCACGCGGTCGCGCTTGCCCGTGCTGGAGTTGAACACCTTGGAATTTTTCGTAACCGAACCGGAGTACACCCGCAGATAGGTGATGTGTCCCACATGCGGCTCGCGCGCGATTTTGAACGCCAGGGCCGCAAAGGGCGCGCCGTCCTCGGACGCGCGTTCGCTCTGCTCGCCAGTGCGCGTGTCCAGACCCTTGACCGCGGGCACATCCAGCGGCGACGGCAGGTAATCCACCACCGCGTCCAGAAGCGCCTGCACGCCGATGTCCCGCGCGCTCGTGCCGCAGAACGCCGGGATCAGGCCGTGGTCCACCGTGGCCAGGCGTATGGTGTCGCGGACCATGTCCGCGGGAATGTCCTGTTCGTCCAGAAACATCTCGGCCAGTTCGTCAGAATAATCGGCCAGACATTCGAGCAGGTTCGCCCGGTGCTTTTCGGCATCGGCCAAATCCGCTTCCGGGATGGGAATGCACTTGCGCTTTTCGTCGCTGTCCGGGTCCGGCACGATGAGCCGCATGCCCACGAGGTCTATAATCCCGCTGAACGCGTCCCCGTCGAACCACGGGATAACGACTGGAATGGATCGCGCGTGGAACCGGGTTTCGAGCTGGTTCACGCAGCGGAAGAAGTCCGCACCCTGGCGGTCCATCTTGTTTACGAACATCAGGCGGGGAATGCTGTAGCGGTTGGCCTGGCGCCACACGGTCTCGGTCTGCGGCTGCACGCCGCCCACGGCGCAGAACACCACCACAAGCCCGTCCAGCACGCGCATGGACCGCTCCACCTCCACGGTGAAATCCACATGCCCGGGCGTGTCAATGATGTTGATGGTGTGGTCCTTCCAGGCGCAGTAGGTGGCCGCGGAGGTGATGGTGATGCCGCGCTCCTGTTCCTGCACCATCCAGTCCATGGTGGCCGTGCCCTGGTCCACCGTTCCCAGCCGGTGCGTGCGCCCGGTGTGAAACAGTATGGCCTCGGTCGTGGTGGTCTTGCCCGCATCAATGTGCGCCACGATGCCGATGTTTCTTGCTCTCTTGAGTTCCTGTTCCGTCACTTGAAAACACATCCTTTTCATACACACAAAAAACCGGCCGCATGAGGCTCGTGCATTCCATGCCGCGGCCGGGTTACCGCAAAGAGTATAAGAGCGGATTCCGGCATTGTCGAGATTTCCGGCAAAATTCATGCCGGCGGGCGGCGCGGCGCGGATCGCTGCTATGATATGGAAGACATTGTGCGCGGCGCGCGCGGGAGCGCTTTCATGCCGGGAACCACGGACAACAGGCCGCGGGTGGTGTGGATCAATGTGGCCGCATTGAACGGCCCCGTGTTCCACGAACTGCTCGACAGCGGAGACCTGCCCAATTTCGGGCCGGTGTTCCGGGGCGGTGCGCGCGTGGACCGTTGCGCCAGCGTGTTTCCCTCATCCGCCCTGCCCTGCCAGGCCACCCTGGCCACGGGCTGCCACCCCGGCAAACACGGCATCCTCGGAAACCTCTGGTTCGACCGCTTCGGCAAACAGCCCAAATACCGCAACTACGCGCAGGCAGGCTCCGCCCTGGACTTCATGGGCGTCAAGCTGTTCGGCGCGCCCAGCGCGCACCTGCCCCCGCGCGCCGGCCCGGCCCTGGCCAAC
>JAGUYV010000015.1 GCA_020061125.1 bacterium
ATTCCTGCTGGTCCCGCGGCCACGCCTGGGCGCTGGCCGGCGCGGCCCACGGCCTGTTCTTCACGGACCATGATTTCTACGAAGATCTGCTTCGTGCGCTCTGGGGCTTCCACGAATCCAATGCGCCCGAAGACGGCGTTCCGTACTGGGACTACAGCGACATCGGGGGCGAGCGCGACTCCTCGGCCGCGGCCATTATCGCCCACGCGCTTCTGCTTCTGTCCACCAATCCGCTGCGGCGTGAGTGGGCCGATCCCGCGCTCCGCATCCTGCAAACTCTGACAGAAAATTATTCGCATGGCGTCGAGCACCCGGGGTTTTTGAAAAAAGTTTGTTTTCACAAGCCTGCGGGCATTGATATTGATTGCTCGTCCATTTTTGCGGATTACTATTACATGCTGGCCCTGTGCCTTTGCCTGCCCGATTTCCGCAAAGCCATCCGAAAAATCAAAGACGCATAAACCTGTTTTGAATCATGGATTCCGGCGCGTGCGGCCGCACCGGAGGAAATTGCAGGGACTATTTTTTCACGGCGAACAGGCGGAACCACCAGCAACGCGCCGGCGGGCCGCCAAGCCGCCGCACCAGGGCAGGGCACCGTTCGCGGTACCGGCACCCCATGCATAAATCATTCTGATTATGTGACCTAATTCTCATACGCATTCCAATATAACTATACAGAATAACAGCATTAATGGAAAGTCACTTTTTTGTTAATAATGGGCGCGCAGCAACGGAAAGTTGATTCCGGTGCGGAAGTGTTGCGGAGAGTTTAAGTGTCTTCCGTGGATTGCGCGCGCAGTTTGTCCACCTGCAAGAGATAGGATGCGGCGATTTCCTCGTAAAGGCGGGCGAATTCGTGGAGGCTTGAACCGGTGGCGAGTCCGGAAAGGCAGCGCATGGCGCGCATGAGCAGTTTTTCATCTTCAATCACGCTGCCGTCTCGCAAGTGCGGGGGCGCCATGTGCGAGGGCCAGGGCCTGGCGTGGTCTTTGGAATAACGCAGTTTGTGTTCCTCCTTGCTTCCGGGCACCGGTCGGGCGCGGCTCGAATCTTCAACAGTATAAAATGCAAAACAGGTTTGTCGAGACCGCAACCTCAATGTATTCTGCAAAATTTTTTCGGGAACTTGTGCGCTCGAGTGCTGTTGTTAAAAATGTTCTTACATGCTGCGGAAATCATATTCGCCGGATGCAATGGAAACACCAGCAGAGAGGATGTAAGCGGATGCATGAGCATGGCAATGCCTGGAAAATAGCGGGGGCGCTGGCGTGCGCTTTGTTGTTACTGATTGCGGCGCGGCCCGTAACGCTGAAAGCGCAGCGCGGCGGCCAGGGCGCGCAGACATCGGTGCGTGAAAACTGCGATACCCTGTTTTCACAGGGACTGGCGGCTTTCGATCGCGCCGCGTTTCAGGAGGCGTTCGACGCCATGGAACAGGCGCGCGCGTGCTGGCTGAAAAAATCAGGGGGCAATGAAACCGCGGAATCCGCCAGAGCGCTCAATTACACCGGACTGATTTTGAGTGAGGCGGGGCAGTATCAGGACGCGCTCGAAAGGTATGCGGGGCTTCTTGATGTTGTCCAGGAACTATTCGGAGAGCAGTCTGGAGACGCCGCAGTGATTATCAACAACATGGGAGAAGCGCACCGCAGGCTCGGGAATTATCAGACCGCCCTCGAACACTTTCAGCGCGCGCTGGCCATTGATCTCGAAGTATACGGAGAGCAGAGTGCGGCTGCGGCGCGGGATTACAACAACATGGGCGGCGTTTACAAAGCTCTTGGGGATGTAAAGAAAGCACTGGAGTTGTATCAGAAGACACTGGACATAGACACGGCCGTGCTGGGCGCGGATCACCCGGATGTGGGTCTGGACATGTCCAACATAGGTGTGGCGCTTCTGGATCTGGGAGATCCCCATGGCGCGCTCGAACGATTTGAAAAAGCGCTGGCCCTGCATTTGTCCCTGTATGGTGAACAGCATCCGTCCGTGGCTCTGGATTACAGCAACATCGGAGCGGCTCGGGCCAGGCTGGCGCGGTACCGTGAAGCCATGAGTGCGTTTGAAAAATCTCTGGTCATCCGCATCTCTGTTTACGGTGAAAATCATCCGGATGTGGCCATGACCTATGAAAACATGGGCGGGGCGCAGCAGACCGCCGGAGACCTCGCCGCGGCTTTGGGTTCCTTTGAAAAATCTCTGGCCATTCGGAAACAGGCGCTTGGGGACAAGCATCCATTTGCGCTGAACAATATCGCGATGATTGGAGACATATATCTGGAGCAGGGCGATTACGCCGAAGCCCTGTCCCAATATGAAACCGCGCTGGCGGGCATGCGCGAAACCCTGGGCGAGGACAGCGCGGATGTCATGGGCATGCTGGGACGCATCGGGTCCGCGCACTACCGGCTGTCGGGCAATTACGAGCAGGCTCTCGAATACTACGGCAAAGCCCTGGACCTTGCCCGGAAACAGTCGGGCGACCAAAGCCCGGCCGCGGCGTCCTGGATGAACGCCATTGGAAACATTCGATTGAATCAGGGCCGCGTGGATGACGCCATCGCGCAATTTCAGGCGGCGTTTGATATCTATTCATCCGTTTATGGCGCGGATCATCCGGACACGGCGCTGGCCGCGGACAATCTCGGCCTGGCGTTCCAGAAGGCCGGGCATTTCGACAAGTCCCTGGATTTTCACAACCGCGCGCTCGGCGTGTATACCGTTCTCTATGGAGAAAACAACGCCGACACCGCAAACACGCTCAACAGCATCGGCTTCCTCCACGATTCGCTGGGCGATTACGCCATGGCCGCATCGTTTTACGGGCGCGCCATCGCCGCATACCGCGCGTTCCAGAACAAGGATACCGCGGACACGGCTACTTCTCTGAACAACCTCGGCGTGGCTCTCATGAAAGCCGGAGACTACCGCGGCGCGCTGGACGCGCTCGAACAGGCGCTGGCCATCAAGATCGCGGTATACGGCAAGGACAACCCCGCGCTCGCTTCCGTTCACAACAACCTTGGATTCACCTACTATCACATGGGCGAAATCCCGCGCGCCATGGAATATTACCAGACCGCGCTTGACCTGCTGCGCACGGTGTACGGAGACCGTCACCCGGACGCGGCCACGGCCATCAGCAACATTGGCGTGGCATACTACGAGACCGGCGAGTTTGAACTGGCGCTCGAATACTATGAGCGAGCGCTCAAGGCGCAGATTGAGCTTCTTGGCGCGGCGCATCCGGATGTGGCGCGAACATACAACAACATCGCCGAAGCCATGCGAAAGCGCGGTGACATGGACGGCGCTCTGGAATACTTCAGAAAGGCGCTGGACACGGACTCTGCGGCGCTGGGCGCTTCGCACCCTGCCGTGGCGCGCGACGCCAGCAATCTCGCCATGCTTTTCATGGACATGGGTGATGCCGCATCTTCTCTCAAGCTCTCTCGTCAGGCTCTGGAAATCAGGCTGAAAGCATTTGGAGAGGAACACCCGGACACGGCGCTGTCATACAACAACATCGGATACGCCCATTATTTGAATGGAGAATTCACGCAGGCTCTGGAAAACTTCGAAAAAGCTCTTGAGTTGCGAAAACTCACACAGGGAGAACGGCACCCAGAAGTGGCGTCCGTGCTTGTGAACATGGGCATCGTGCACAAAGCCATGAACGATCTGGAATCCGCATATGCGCTCGTGGTTCAGGCGCTTGAGGCGCAGTGCGGCGGCAGGGCGGATGCGCCCCTGCGCGAGTGCCGTCCGGGTGAAACCACGGTGTCGGCCATGGCGCTGGCCGGAAGTTACGCGCTGG
>JAGUYV010000339.1 GCA_020061125.1 bacterium
CACGGCGGTGATGAACGGCGAGGACGGCATCAGCCTGATCCACACCGCGGACGGCGCCCTGGCCGAGACCCACGACATCCTGATGCGCATGCGCGACCTCTCCGTGCGCGCGGCCAACGAGGCCACCCTCACCAGCCGCGACATCATGCGCATCAATCAGGAACTGCGCAGCCTCAAGGACGAACTCCAGCGCAAGTCCCAGGCCGTGACCTTCAACACCAAGGTTCTCTTCTCCGGCGGGTATTCGAGCACCAACGCCCAAATGCTTCAGATTGGCCCGGACAACGGAACCAACTACAGGCTGACCATTGAAGTCTACGCCATGACAAACAGCGGCCTGTTCATGATCGAGGGCGTGCACGGCGCCAACTTCCTGGGCGCGGGCAGCCTCATGATCAGCAACCACGCGGGCGCCACGGCCCTGTCCATGGCCTGGGCGGCCATTGACCACATCAACAGCGCCATCAATTTCGTGAGCGACCTGCGGGCGTCCCTGGGCATCCAGGAGCGCCGCCTGGGCCACATCATTGACGACCTCAAGGCCCAAGACATCAACATCTCGGCCGCCAAGAGCCGCATCTGGGATGCAGACATGGCCTCGGAAATCACCGAGTTCACGCGCCTTCAGATTCTGCAGCAGAGCGGCACCGCCATTCTGGCGCAGGCCAACGCGCAGCCGCAGAGCATCCTGCAACTGCTGCAGTAAAGCCGCGGGGCATGCCGGACGCGCGGAGCGCGGCCCGGCGAACAAAACCTATAGATCTGCCCGGCCGCGGGCTGGCGGATCCGCAGGGATCCGGGCCACGCAGCGGCGGTCAAAGGGAGCACGGCGTCAGGCTTCGTTACATGCGCGCGCATGAGCCGCGCATTGCGTTGCCCGGCCCTGCCATCAGCAGCGGAAGCGCCGCGCAAGCGGCTTTCGAGTGATGCATTGCATATGATTACAAACTCTGCGGGGAGGTGATGCAAACTCATTCAGTAATTCAGGAGGATTGGCGCGGGATGCGCCCGCGCCAGCCGGACATGGATGACCGGTAACGGCTAAAAACATGGAAGGAGCAACACTGAAATGTCAATTATTAACACTAATCTTAGCGCAATGATCGGCCTCAACAACTTGAGGCTCACCAACCTGGGCCTGAAGCAGTCCCTGGAAAGACTCTCTTCGGGCCTTCGCATCAACAAGGGCGCGGACGACCCGAGCGGCCTGGCCATCGCCAAGGGCATGGAATCCCAGATCATGGGCATCCGCACCTCGCAGATGAACGGCGAGGACGGCATCAGCCTGATCCACACCGCGGACGGCGCCCTGGCCGAAACCCACGATGTGCTCATGCGCATGCGCGATCTGGCTGTGCGCGCGGCCAACGAGGCCACCCTCACAAGCCGCGACATTATGCGCATCAACAACGAGCTGCAGTCCCTCAAGGCCGAACTGGCCCGCAAGTCCCAGGCCGTGACCTTCAACACCAAGGTCCTGTTCTCCGGCGGGTACTCTGGCACCAACCAGCAGCTTCTCCAGATTGGCCCTGACAACGGGACTAACTACCGCCTGACCATCGAGATCTGGGCCATGACCAACAGCGGCCTGTTCATGACGAGCGGCACCCGGCAGGCCAACTGGCTCGGCGGCGGCAGCCTGCTCATCAGCAATGTGAGCGCGGGCGCGGCCACCACAGGCACGGCCGTGGGCGCTCTGTCCATGGCCTGGACAGCCATTGATCACCTCAACAGCGCCATCAACTTCGTGAGCGACCTGCGCGCATCCCTGGGCATCCAGGAACGGCGCCTGGGCCATGTGATTGACGACCTCAAAGCCCAGGAAATCAATGTGGCCGCAGCCAAGAGCCGCATCTGGGACGCGGACATGGCCTCGGAGATCACCGAGTTCACCCGCCTGCAGATCCTTCAGCAGAGCGGCACCGCCATCCTGGCGCAGGCCAACGCGCAGCCGCAGAACATCCTGCAGTTGCTGCAGTAACCCGGCTGCCCGCGGCCCGCTTGCGGGCCGGTTCGCCGGAGCGTGTGAAACAAAAAATATTACTACATAAGCATGAAGGCCGCACAGCCTTCATAAGAAACAGGAGGATTGGCGCGGGAAGCGCCCGCGCCCGCCGGACATGGATGGCCGGCTTCGGCTATACAACATGGAAGGAGCACGACTCCAATGACAGTAGTCAACACCAATCTTTCAGCATTGATCGGCCTGAACAACTTGAGGCTGACCAACCTGGGCCTGAAGCAGTCACTGGAAAGGCTCTCGTCCGGCCTGCGCATCAACAAGGGCGCGGACGATCCGAGCGGCCTGGCTATCGCCAAGGGCATGGAAGCCCAGATCATGGGCATCCGCACCTCGCAGATGAACGGCGAGGACGGCATCAGCCTGATCCACACCGCGGACGGCGCCCTGGCCGAGACCCACGATGTGCTCATGCGCATGCGCGACCTGGCCGTGCGCGCGGCCAACGAAGCCACGCTCACCAGCCGCGACATCATGCGCATCAACCAGGAGCTCCGCAGCCTGAAGGACGAACTGCAGCGCAAGTCCCAGGCGGTCACCTTCAACACCAAGGTCCTGTTCTCCGGCGGCTACATGAGCACGAACGCCCAGCTGTTGCAGATCGGCGCGGACAACGGCGCCAACTACCGGCTGACCATCGAAATCAAGGCTATGACCAACAGCGGGCTGTACATGATTCATGGCGTCAACGGGGCCAACTGGCTCGGCGCGGGCAGCCTCATGATCAGCAACCATGCCGGCGCCACGGCTCTGTCCATGGCCTGGACCGCCATTGACCATCTCAACAGCGCCATCAACCTGGTCAGCGATGTGCGCGCGTCTCTGGGCATTCAGGAGCGCCGCCTGGGCCATGTGATTGACGACCTCAAGGCGCAGGAGATCAATGTGGCCGCGGCCAAGAGCCGCATCTGGGATGCGGACATGGCCTCGGAGATCACCGAATTCACACGGCTGCAGATTCTGCAACAGAGCGGCACCGCAATTCTTGCGCAGGCGAACGCGCAACCGCAGAACATCCTGCAACTGCTGCGGTAACGCAAACCGGGGGGCCGCCCCAGGCTAAGGCCGGCCCCGCGCACTTTGACAAGCGAAAAAGAAAGAAGGTGAACCGCGATGACAATCAACCCTGTCATCGAAGCGGCTGTGGCGCGCCCGGCTACCGCGCAGTCGCAGCCGGTCTTGCCTTCGGCGAGTCAAAACACCGCCGTCGCAAGTTTGCAGAAAAGCCTGCTCATCAATCAAGAGGTGGAAAGCGCGAACAAAATGGCGAGCCGCAGCAACACCACTGTCCAGTACCGCGTTCACGAGGCGTCCAATGCAATAACCGTGAAGGTAATGGACAAAGAAACCGGCCAGGTCATCCGCGAAATCCCACCGCAGAAGTTCCTCGACATGATGAGCAAACTCCAGGAACTCGTGGGGTTTGTCATTAACGAGGAAGCTTAATTTTCGCCACCTTACCGTCTGACTCATAAAAACCGGCGCGCCCCCCGACCTATCCCGGGGGGCGCGCTTTTTTGTGCGCAAAACACGGCGCGGGGCATGCGCTTGCTCTCACATCGCGACTCATGTGTTGCCTATGAATGTATTCTCTTGGTTTGCGGCTAAGAGCTTGCGCCGGGGGTGTCATCGTCCGGCGCTTCGGCTTCCGGGCTTTGCACATCCCGGGAGGAATCCGCATCCGCGCCGGGGGTATCTTGATCTTGTGGTGTGCTTTGGCCGCCGTCCGGGGGGCCGGCGGCTTCGGTGTCGCCGGGCTGTTCCTGCAGAGTCTCGGGGGCCGGGGCAAGCCCAACCGCCTCGCTCAAGGGGACGCTTTCATCTGTCTGCTCCGGCTCCGTGGCGCCATCCTGTTCCGGGGACTGCGCCTCCAGGGGGGCCACGGCGCGTTCGTAATACAGCACAAAGCCTAGCAGCACGAAATACACCATGCCCGCGAACTGGAACAGCCAGGACAGGAATGCAGTGTTCAGATACAGGACCAGGCGCAGGCCCACGGCCCGTGGGTCCGCGTCCTGGGGCACGGCCTGCATCAGGGTTGCGCCCACGGCCGAGAACACCATGGACACGGCCATGTTGTACGCCATCCACAGGCCCAGCAGGGCGAACACATCGCCCAGGCGCGCGCGTACAAACGCATAGCTGCGCGCCAGGGACTCGACCGCGCCCGTGTCCTCCAGCGCCAGGCTCTGCCGCCAGAAAGAGAGCGCAAGGCCGATCAGTAACTCCAGCGCGATCAGCACGGGCGCAAACGGCAGCGCCACCTTGATCACATCGCCCCACAGCACATTGCCCGCGCCGCGCAGCAGCGCCAGCATGATGAGCACGAACAGCACAGGGATGAGGTGAATGGCCAGTTTCACAAACACCGCGCCCAGGAAGCGCGGCGAAAACATGAACACGCCGTAACCGTAGTCGGCCAGGCCCGTGTTGCCGGTTCTCGCGGCGCGCGCGAACATGGCGCTCCAGCCCGCGTTGTGAAAAGTCCCGATGAGCAGACGGCCCAGCAGCACGATGCCCAGCACGCAGAGCAAGTAGGGCCACGACACGCGCATGAGCGCGGCGGCGAGGCGCACGGCGTTCATGTCCCAGGCCGTGTAGCGCAGCTCTGCCATCTTGGCGGCCAGGGAGGTGAGGAACACATATCCGAAGACCGCGTACAGGCTCAAGTGCGCCAGGCCCACGAACATGGGCGGCACGAGCAGTCCGGGGTTGTTGATCAGCGTGTGAAACGCGCGGCTCATCATGGCGCCCCAGGTGGCGCGGGGCGCGAGGTCGAGCGTCATGTCTTTTTCCGCACTGTTCGCCATAGCGTTATTGTATGATCCCCATTCCCCGTACGGCAATGAACAATTTCACGAAGAAATCCCGGTTCACGGTTGCGGGGCCACAAGGCGGCAGAAACCGCGGCCGCGCGCTTCGCCCTTTTTGCCGGGAATTGTGCCGCTGTACGAGCACGGGCCGAGATAGAAAGCGCCGCGGCCTCCGGCGATGCTCATTTCATGTTCCCGTCCGTCAAGCGTGAGTTCGCCATCGAACCCCGCGCCGCTCACGGCCCATTTGTCCGGATATTTTATTCCGGACAGTCCGCTGGTCCAGCTCCCGGTTTCCTCGAGTGAGAATTCCGGGGCAAGGCGCGGCTCCGCGAGCGGTTCCTGGACAACGGTATATTCGTTGACAATAACGCCTTGGGGCGAATAGAAGCGGAAGGTTTGCAGGAACAGGCCGTTGTCGAAATTCATGCCGATGATGGTGTAGCGGCGGAAGCCCGCAGCGTCCACCGCGCCCCAGAGATGAGTCATGATGGCGTGGCCGCGCAAGGATGCCGTGCCGCCGCCGGGGTCCGCAATCGCGCCATCCACGGTCACAACCGGAAACACATATCCGTCCAGAGAACCGCGCGAACCCACCTTGATGTACGGCTGGTAGAACTGGATCGGGTCGCGGAACCCGGCCAGGTTTAAATCGAGCGCCCGGCCGTGAATGTCCGCGGTCAGCTTCCAGAGGAGTTGTTTTTCGTCAACCCTGTTGAGGGTGAAGGGGCCGTAGTTTATGGCCAGGCTGTTCCGCAGCACGCGGGCCTCGTCGCCTATGACGAAGAATTCCGGGGATTGCCCGGACTGCAGAATCGCGATGCGCTCCTCGATGGCCTTGTTCCCTGGGTCGGCCTGCAGAAGCTGTTTCAGTTCTTCCTCGGCCGCCCTGCGCACATTCTCCGGGGCGAAGGAAACGAACCGGTACCCATCGGGTCCGTTCAGAGACGCGAATCCGTGGCGCAGCAGCATCATGACCGGCCCGGTCTTGGAGAACAGGACCGTGAAGTCCAGGGGGCGCCCTGCGCCGTCTTCAAGGAAGCCGGAGATCTGCCAGGTTTCGAACATGTTTTCGAAGTGAGCGCCCTCGCGCTTGGCGAAAGTTTCGTCCGCGCCCAGGGTTGGGGCGGGCCATTTGATGTTTGGGAGCGCATGGGCCGCGGGGTCCGGAAGGGATGCGGCGGGCGCTGCGGGCGCGGGCTTGTTTTGCCCGGGCGCGGTGTCTTGCTGTTGCGCGCCGGTGACCTTGTTTCTGGCGTTAGCCGGGATCGCGGGCAGAGCCAGGGCGCACGCGAACGCCAGAATGAGAATTCGGGGAGCTGTCACAGGCTGTCTCCTCCTTTGCCGGGCACGGCGATGTCGTGGATTTTGATTTTTTTATAAAGGTGGCTGCGTTCGAGTCCCAGCAGCCGCGCGGTTTCGCTCATGTGGAAACCGGTTTCTGCGAGCCGGGCCTCGATGTAATGCTTCTCGAAAGCGGCCACGGCGTCCTTGAGAGGCGCGCCGTCCGCGGGCAGGAGC
>JAGUYV010000114.1 GCA_020061125.1 bacterium
CGGCCACCAGCGCAAACGCGCGCGCCGCGTCAACAGGCCCAAGTTCACGCGCCAGCCTTTTGACGGCGGCCCCTGCGCCAAACAACTCGGATTGAATCACGGACAGCGGAACCATGCGGGTCATGCCTCCGGGGGGCCGAACAGCTCATCCAGTTTTTTGCGCCGGAACGCGAAGGTGCTTTCCAGTTGCGGGCGCACGAACAGCGCGTTGGCGATTTCGCCGATGGGGCCAAACGGCACCGCGTATTCCACGAGATCCGTGACCCGCACGCCGCCGGGGATTTCCGCAAAACTGTGCCTGTGCCTCCACTGCGCGAACGGGCCTTTCTGCTGCTCGTCCATGAACGAGAAGGGCTTTTCCGCAACAACGATTTTGGATACCCATTTCACAGGCACGAACAGGGCGAGCATGGTGTGGGTGAGCGTCATGCCCTCGTGCGCCTCCTCGGGCGGGTCGCCGAGGATGCGGATGCGGGCGGCCGGCGGAGACAGCAGGGGCAGATTGCGCACATTGGCGAAGAAGCGCCAGGCCTCTCCGATGGTGGCGCGGATGTCCTGGGTCTGTGTGAGCGTGTGGATTTTCATGTCCGGCTCCCCTCCGCACGGGTAGTGTAACGCCATTCCCGATATATAGCCAACCGGAGGCCGCAAATGTTTCCGGCCGGGGGTTCCGTGGTAAGATATGCTCATTGCGCGATGCGCCTGATTCTCCCTGGACGACACAGCAGGGAACGCATCGCCTGTCGAGGTGCCGCCATGTTTCACGCCATCAGGATATGGGTTTTCATCGCGTGCTGTGCGCTTTGCTGCGCGAACGCCATGGCCGCGTCCAGCCTCCTCGAAGAAAAACCGGACGGCCGGTCATTCCCGCTCGTGTCCGGAGGCAGAGCGGCGGATATCGTGGTGGATCCCGCGGACCATGCTGTGGTGCGTATCGCGGCGCAGGATCTGGCGGACGACATCGCGCGCGTGACCGGAATCAGGCCCGCGATCAAATCCCCCGGCAGCGAGCTTGCGGAATACGCGGTTCTGATTGGCGTTGTGGACAACAGCCTGGCTCTCGAAGGCATTCCGGCCGAAAAGAGCGTGCGGGGCAAATGGGAATCTTTCTTGATAAGTGTGACCGATGCGCCCCGGCCCGGAGTGAAGAGGGCGCTCGTGATAGCGGGCAGCGACCGGCGCGGCGCGGCATTCGGCGTGTACGAGCTTTCGCGAGAAATCGGCGTGTCCCCCTGGGTGTGGTGGGCGGATGTCGCGCCGCAGCACAGGGACAACCTGTTCATCAGAAACGGGTCCGCCTTATACGGCCCGCCCTCGGTGAAGTACCGCGGCATCTTCATCAACGATGAGAAATTCGGCCTTCACCCCTGGGCCGCAAACACCTTCGAGCCGGAAAACGGCGGCATCGGGCCGAAAACCTATGAGAAAGTTTTTGAACTCCTGCTTCGCCTCAAGGGCAACTACCTTTGGCCCGCCATGAAGCAGTGTACGCGCGCGTTCAACGCGTTCGACGCCAACGCCAGGCTGGCCCACGACTACGCCATCGTCATGGGTTCGTCCCACTGCGAGCACCTGCTGCGCAACAACATTGACGAATGGCCGCGCGACGGCAAGGGCGAATGGGATTACACCATCAACCGCGGCAACATCCTCGAATACTGGGCCGCGCGGCTGAAAACAAATGGCGGCTACGAAAACATCTACACCCTGGGCATGCGCGGCGCGGACGACAAGGAAATGCCCGGCGGCGGCACGCTCGACGAGCAGACCGCGCGCCTGTCGCAAATCATCCGAGACCAGCGAGAGCTTCTCAAGAAATTTGTGAATCCCGGCATCCAAACCGTTCCCCAGATTTTAAGCCCCTACAAGGAAGTTCTGGACCTGTACCGCAACGGACTGGAATTGCCCGAAGATGTGACCATCCTGTGGACCGACGACAACTACGGCTACATCCGCAAGCTGCCCAATGAAACCGAGCGCAACCGGTCCGGCGGCCACGGCGTCTATTACCACATCTCCTACTCCGGCAACCCGCACGACTACCTGTGGCTCAACACCACGCCGCCCGCACTCATGTGGTACGAACTCAAAAAAGCCTACGACCACGGTGCGCGCACGGTCTGGGTGCTCAACGCGGGCGACATCAAACCCATGGAAACCGGCATAAATTACTTTATGCGGCTGGCGTGGGACATGGACAGCAACGCCGCCCCTCTCGATAGTTGGGAGCTGCTCAAAGCTTCATGGAACCCATTAAAGGCCATGGATTTGGCCGCGGAATCCGAGCTTTCGGGCTGGAACGATCGGCAATGGCTTCTCCCGCTCCAGGCCTTTGCGCTGGCCGCCATTAGAAAGCCCGAGCTTATGGGCTACAACGAGCGCGATTTCCCCAAAACCAAAATCCAGGACCCGGACTTCTCGCTGTGGAATTACGGGGATGAAGCATCGGATCGCATTGAGGCGTACAAACAACTGGAAGCCGGCGCCGCGGCCTTGTACGACGCGATGCCGGATGAAGACAAAGCCGCTTTTTATCAGCTTTATCTTTACCCGATCCGCGGCGCATCGCTCATGAACCAGAAAATCCTGTATGCGTACAAGAGCCGCGAGTACGCGAAGTTCGGCCGCACGAGCGCAAACCGGTATGCGGAACTCTCCGGGCAGGCGTTCGAGAAGATCAAGGCTGAAACGGAGTATTACAACAAGACCTTGTCCGGCGGCAAATGGGACGGCGTCATGGACTGGCGGCACCACGACCGGCTGGTGTTCCACGGCATGGAAACAGGCAGCGTGAAGCCGCGGCCCGGACAGGATTTCATGGTCATGATCGAGGGCCAGGACAAGCCCACACCGCCAGCGGATGTTTCCACGGACAACCCGCGCAACGCGCTGCCTGAACTCACATGCATCAAGAACCGGGACGGTTACGACAAAGTCTTCATAGACCTTTTTACCCGCGGAACGGACCCGGTTGACTGGACCCTGGCTTCAGACGCCGCTTGGTTGAAAGCGAGCAGCGCCGGAGGGTCTCTTACAGAAGAAATTCGCCTGCAGATTTCCATTGACTGCCGCAACGCGCCAACGGGACGCCGCAATCAAACACTGACCATCGCGGGAGGGGACCGAACATACAAAATCACCGTCCCGGTTTTCGTTCCGCAGCAGATGCCCGAACAAGACAGCTTTGTGCAAAAGAACGGGCTGATCGCAATTCCGGCTTCCTTGTTCGACAAAAAGGGCCTGGGAGATTCCGCTCCTCACTGGGAATCCGTGATGGGCCTGGGCCGCAGCTTCGGCGCGATCGCCCTGTTCCCGACGACCATGGAGCCGGTGCGCGATCCCGCGAAAATCACAAGCGATGCGCCTGCGGCGCACTACAGACTGCATGTCTACAAACCCGGCAAAGCGCGCCTGATTCTTCAGGCCCTGCCCACACATGAAATCACGGAGAACCACAGGCTTGTCGCCGCTGTGTCCGTTGACGGCGGCAAACCCGTGATCGTTGAGTTCGAGCAAGGCAACGACGAGCACAACGAGGCGTGGCGCAGAAACGCGCTGCGCAATTACATGGAGGGAGCGGTGGAAATGGAGTTCTCCGAAGGGCCGCACTCATTGATCCTGTACGGCATGGATCCGAGCGTGGCCGTGGATCGCATTCTGATTGACTTCGGCGGCTTGAAGCCCTGCAACTACGGCCCGCACAGCACGCGTTACGACGATAGGGATTATTGAGGGCGTCCCGGACCGCTTCTGATTTCCCGCATTGCTTGTATACTATAAGGCAGACAAGCCCGGCGCGGCCGGGACTGCGGAGGCGCATGGTCACTTACGTATACATCTGCGAACGCTGCAGCGGCGGCAAAGGGCAGTTCACCTTTGAGGTCACATACCCGAACCTTGGCGAGGCCGAAGCCGCGCCCATGCCCGAGTGCCCCAAGTGCGGGGAAGGCGGCGGCGTGACCCGCTTCTACGGCCACGCCATCTACGGCCCGCGCAAGAGCGCGCTCTCCGATCACCAGGGCGGCCAGTACATTCCTCTGCGCCAGGGGCAGGAAAAGGGCGTGCTGTCCGTGGGCATGCGGCTCAACCCCGAGATCATGGCCGAGGTGAGCAAGCGCATCAGGAAGATGGCGCAGGATGCGGGCGTGGAACTCGCCGAGCGCGCGCTGGACATGATTCCGGACCATGCCGACGGGGGCGATCACGCGGGCGCGGCGCCCGCGGACATGCCCGCGCAGCCCGCCCCGGAGCAGGGCGATCCCATCTCCGATGTGCTCGGTTTGCGGCCCGGAACCGTGGACCGCGCCCTGTTCGACATCAGGCAGAAAAAGCTCATCGAGGACCTGCGCAGCGGCATCCCCTTCAGCGGGTTCTTCATGCCCCTCACCGGCAGCAGCAGCAACTGACGGCCGCGGGCTTCCGATTAAACCCGGATTCGTCAATAGAAGCGAAAGATTTGACGAATCCTGCAATCGCAGTAAGGCACGATTCGCTGCGTTATCGGCGCATTTTTTTGTTCATGAACCGCAGTTCTATTCACTGCAAAAATACGCCTGCTGCCTTGCGTCTCATGCCTTCTTGCGATTACCACCCAAATTCCAACGGCGAATTTGGGTTAAAACCCATCTCTCAACCGATGATTTCGAGGAACGCGCCGCTGGTGTACAGGGCGTCGAGTTGCGCCGCGTATTTGCGACGCACGAATTTCTTGCGCGCCTTTAGCGTGCTGGTGACTTCTTCCTCGCCGGGGCTGGCGAGATACAGAAATGCGCGAGGGCGCTCGTGGCCGGTGAAATCGCCGGTTTCCAGGGCGCGGCGCAGATCTTGTTCGAGCAGGGCGCGAAACTCGGGTGTACGCTGGATGGCGGCGATGTCATCGGAATCCACGCCTGCGGCGCGCGCATCTTCGAGGATGTTTTCGTGGCGCGTTTCATCGGTCCACACCACGGCGGTGATATGGGGCCGGCCCGTGCCGTAGGGCACGGCGTAACCGGCGTAACGGCTGTGCAGAGCCAGCTTGTTTTCGATGCTTGCCGAAGACACATTTTCGCCGCTGGTGGGCACCAGCATATCGTCCTTGCGGTCCGTGATGCGCAGGTAGCCTTCCTCGTCGAGCATGCCCAGGTCGCCGGTGAGGTACCAGCGCCGGCCGCCCACTTTGCACACCACCTGGCGCGTGCGGTCCTCGTCCTTGAAATAGCCCAGGAACACATTGTCGCCGCTGACCCCGATTTCGCCCTCGCAATCCGGGGGCAGCTCGTTCATGTTCTCGTCGAAGATGGCCACATCCACGCCGTGGAAAGTGCGGCCCACGGTGCCGAGCTTCCACTCGTCGCGCGTGTTCACGGTGATGCCGGGCGAGGTCTCGGTCACGCCGTAGGCCTGGTCTATGCGGAAGCCGAGCTTGTCCTTGAAGAACAGCACGGTTTCGTCGGGGATGGCCGCGGAGCCGGAGATGGCGATCTGGCACTCGTGCAGCCCGGCGGCGCGCAGAATGAGCTGCTTCTGGAAATCTTCGAGGGAATCAATGCTGATGTTCATGGCGGAGACGCGCGAGCGGATGCGGTCCGCCAGGGCCATGAAGAACTTGGGCACGCCCGCGATGATGTGCGGAGCCACGGCGGGCAGGTCGTCGGCCAGGGTGTCGCGGTGCGAGATGTAGGTGGTGGCGCCCAGGCCCTCGATGCTGCGGCGCATCATGTACCCGAACACATGCGCCGGGGGCAGGAAGTCCATGTAGCGCCGGTTTTCCTCGGTCTCGGACCGGGACTCGGCCTGGCGCACGGCGCTCATGAGATTATGGTGCGTGAGGATGGCGCCGCGGGGCCGGCCCTCGGTTCCGCTGCTGTAAATGATCACGAGCGGCATCTCGGGCGCGACCTGGTACAAGCGGTCGCTGACCCGCGCCACGGGGCCCGCGTTTCCGATGTAATCCTCGAGGGGCACGATGCGGCTGTCCGCGGCCGGGTCGCACGGGCCGTACACCACGATGCGGTCCAGGTGCGGCAGATTTTCCCGCGGAATGCTCAACAGCTTATCGAGTTGCGGGCGGCCGTGGATGCTCACATTTTCGATCACGAACACGCGCGCTTCCAGGTGGTTGAGTTTGTATTCCAGCAGCTCGGGTCCGTCCGTGACATAGATGCCGCCGGTCACGCACCCGATCATGGTCGCGCCGATGTCCGCCACCGCGAACTCCACGGCCGGATTGCTCATGATGGCCATGATGTCCCCGGTCTGGTAGTTGTCGTCGAGCAACGCGGATGCGAACCGGTACGCCCGGTCCATGAGCTGCGCGTAAGTCGTGTGGATTTTGAAGCGGCCCTTGTCGTCCTTGGTGATGTAGGCGGTTTTGCCGTAGCGAAGGCTGGCGCTGGTGAGAAAAAACTCGGCCATGGTGGGCTGGGACAAAAGTTTGGCACGGCGATCCATAATCAAGAACCTCCCCCGCAATGCGGATTGCGTATTGTATGCAGATTGCGCGGTTTGTTTCAATTGATTTCATGATAACACGAACGCAACGATTGGACAAAGGCGGTGCGTTTGAACGATGTAGCTTTGGAAATCGTTATTTTTCAGAAGTGTTGTCGAGAGGGAAAAGGCCCGGATTCGTGGCATGGACTGCGCGCAGGATTCTTTCGGATGCCCTGATTGCGTCCTCCGCTTCTTTCGGCCCTGCGTGTTTGAGCGCACCGTAGTCAGCGATTTCCCGCAGTCCGATGAGCGTATCATAATCATCGCCAAGTGCTGCGGCCCACTGTCCGGAATGAATCAAGTCCTTGTGAACCGCGCTGCGGACTCCGGCGTGTTTTTTAAAGATTTTTTCCTGACTTGCGAATAAAGCGGATACAGCGAAAAATGCGGCATAATATGCCCGGTTTGCTGCGGTATCCGGCAACAGAAGCAGGTTCGCCCGCGCGTTGTCGAGCGTATGCCGGGCGCGTTCCCACAAACTGTCAATATATTGAGAATCCATATATTCAGACCGGGATACCTTCTCTTTTGGCTTCAATGACAAGCGGGTATGCGCCGCGCTCGTATTCCTGGATGCTGACAGCCCGGATGCTTACTGCATGCGCGGCATAATCTCTGCGAATCTGTGATGTGGCCTCCACAATCGGCCTGACCTCTTGATATGGATTCACGGGTTCCTGAAGCAGGCAGAGCAGATCTATGTCGCTATCCTCCGCGGCATCACCGCGCGCCGCGCTTCCGTACAGGACCAGCCCCATGAACCGGGAGCCGTACAGGGCCGCGAGGCGCTCCTTGATGCGTTCAAAAAGTTCTGTGCGGGTCATTGCGTTTTCTTCCCCTGCGTCTGTAAATTCATTGTAACAGAAATCCGCATTCAAAGGAAACCGGCTGGCTGTCCGCATGCCGTTGTAAGCCGCCCGAGGGCGCCGCAAACGGCGCACAGTCATTGACGCCCCGTTCGACGGCGCAATATTATCACTTCCATGAAAACTATCGTTCCGGACATTGTATAATTGGCGGAAATCCCCTGCATTGTTTGCGCATGGCGCAATGCGGTTTGGGGGGGCATGAATGGGCGCAGAGCCAAAGGCGGCGGACAGGCCCGAAGTCACGATTGTTTTGCCCACTTACAACGAAGCGGGAAACATTGCGCGCCTGCTTCATGAAATCCATGGCGCGCTGCGCATGCCGCATGAAATGATCGTGGTGGACGACGATTCGCCCGACGGCACCTGGAGAATCGCGGCGGAGGCGGGTGTTCCGGGAACCCGGGTCGAGCGCCGCACCGGCGAGCGCGGTCTTGCGGGCGCCATCGCGCGCGGCATAGACCTGGCGCGGGGTGACATTGTGGTCTGGATGGATTGCGATTTTTCCATGCCCCCCGGGAAAATCCCCGCGCTGCTGGACGCCATAGGCGCGGGAGCGGACATTGCGGTGGGTTCGAGGTACGCGGCCGGAGGCCGCGATGCGCGGCCGTTCGTTCGCGCGTTCACCAGCATTGTGATAAATCATATGGCCCGGCGCTTGCTGGGCATCCATGTGACCGATCTGGACAGCGGCTTCATGGCCGTTAAAAAACAGGTCTTCAAAACCATTCCTTTCAAACGCACGGGGCACGGCGAATATTGCATCGCCCTGATTTACAATGCGCACCGCTGCGGATTCAAGGTGGTCGAGACCGGATACGAATGCACGGACCGCACCACCGGAGAATCCAAGACAAACGCAAGCCTGTTCGTATTCATCAAACACGGCCTGCAATATCTCGGCATGGTGCTCGGACTGCGGTTTGCGCGCCTTCCGTGCGCGCCCGCAAACAGGATTGACCGCTCATGAGAACCGAAGAATACGAAATCATGGACGGACTGGAACAGAACCACTGGTGGTTCTGGGGCAAGCGGCGCATTCTCATGGGCATGATGAAATCCCAATGCTCCATGCCCGAGAATCCGAAAATCCTGGACATCGGCTGCGGCACCGGCGGGCTGCTGCGGGAACTGGATTCCCGGGGCGAAACATACGGGATTGACATCACCATGGAAGCGCTGCGGTTTGCGCGCGAAAAAACAGCCGCCCCGCTCACCATGGGATCTGCAATGGAATTGCCTTTCAGGGACAATTCGTTCGACCTGGCGCTGTGCTGCGACATGCTGTACCACAGGGATGTCGAGGATGTGACGGCGGCGCTCAAGGAAGCGGCGCGCGTGCTGAAAAGCGGGGGGGGGCTGCTGATCACGGATTCCGCGTTCGAGTCGTTGAGGAGCAGCCATGATGAGGCCATGCACACCGCGCGGCGGTTCACGCGTGCGTCTCTACGCGCGTGCGTCGAGGGTGCAGGATTCTCCGTCAGCAAGTTGTCAAACACAAATTTCTTCATCTTTCCGGCCGTGTGGTTCGTCCGGGTTCTTTTAAGAAATATCCGCAAACCCGCGGGTTCCGATGTGTATCAGCCAAATGTCGTTGTCAACGCCGTCCTGAAAGGGATCATGCGGCTCGAAGCGGCCATGCTGCGCGGGGGCGTATCCTTTCCCGTGGGAGTTTCCGTTTTGTGCGTGGCGAATAAAGCACGGGTAGGTGTTCGATGAAACGAATGCCCCTGATATTGATGATTGTCGTGCTTGCCGCGGCCGTGCCGCGCATTATCGGCGTGTGGTACGGGTTTCCCAATCTGTATCATCCTGACGAAGAGATTTTCATCGGGCATGCGATCCGGTTCGGAACCGGGGATCTGAATCCTCACTGGTACAATTATCCCCACTTTTACATGTACCTCATCTTCGCATCCGACATCGTTTATTTTCTGTGCATGAAGATAGCGGGCGTGTTTCAGGATACGGCGGCGTTCAAGCTGGAATACATATTGCATCCATGGAAGTTTTATCTCATCGGCAGGATTTTGTCAGTGCTTGCGGGCATCATGGGAGCGGTGAGTTTGTATTTCGCGGGCAGGGAAGCCGGGGGCCGCTGGGCGGGGGCCGCGGCGGGCCTGGGGCTTGCGGCGTACGCCTCGCACATGTATCACTCGCGCATGGCGGTGGCGGATGCAACCATGTGTTTTTTCGTGTGCGTTTCATTTGCACTTTTGTGCGCTTTCGTGGCGCGCAAGCAATGGCGCTGGTTCTATCTGGCGGTGATTGCGTCCGCCCTGGGTGTGGCCACAAAATATAACGCGGGCTTCATGATTTTCGCCCTGATTCCTGCGCTGCTGTTCACGCCCGGCGCCGGGGGCGCGCAGGTGCGAGCCAGAGCGGCCGTGATTTCGGCGTGTCTCGGTATCGCATTTTTATTCCTCGGTTCGCCGTATCTGTTTCTTGACTTCAAGAGTTTTTATGCGGGATTTGGCAAGGAGTATTCCTACATCGGGACGGGCTGGCTTGGAACCGAAGGCGTGAAAAACGGGTGGCTTTATCACCTCGGAACGCTATGGCGGAATTTCAAGCCGCCGTTGTTCCTGCTGGCGTTTGGCGGGCTTTTCTGGTGGGTGTTCATCCGGCGGAATGTTCTGGCGGCGGTTCTTGCCGCGTGTTTCGCGGTGACATTTCTGTATCTGGGAACCCGGAAGATATTCTCTCCGCATTATCTTTTTCCGATCCTTCCCATTCTGTGCATTTCAGCGGGCGTCGCTCTTGCGGCCATTCGCACGCGATTGAAACAGGCCGGCCTGCCGCAAAAACGGGCGGACCTGTTCTGTGCGGCGCTCCTTGCCGTATTCGTGCTCCCGCCATGGGTGTCCGGATTCCGCGAGGCGATCATATTCTGCCGGGAAGACACCCGCACAGAGGCCAGAAACTGGATTGATGAAAACATCCCCGAAGGGTCATTCATTGCGCTCGAAGCATGGGGACCCTGGCTGGGAATCGAACGGGCCGAAATCGAGACAAAATACAAAATCGCACTCGATACCGATCCTGCAAAAGCCGAGTTTTACCGGCTTCGGCTCGAAAAGGGAGAATTTTCTCCATTCAGGCTCTACGGGCTGAATTCTTCGAGTTCCGATAATCTGATGGAACGGGTCAAGGATTCGACGCGCTATGATTTTGACGCGCTGCGGGACATGGGGATCGAATATGTAATCATCAACGAATCCATGTTCTTGAGGTACAAGAGATTTCCTGATTTGTATCCGGTTCAAAACAGATTCTACAAAATACTTGACGAACAAGCGCATAAAATAAAAGAGTTTCCTTCCGTCCCCACCCGCCCCGGTCCGGGGCTGATCGTCTACAGAATGCCTCGCGCATAAGGGTGGCGGCCGGGGCTGTTGAAAGAGCCGGGCGGCCGTAAAAAGCAGAGACAGGCACGCGGAAGGACGCCGCGTTCCCAGTCCCCGTTTTTCGCTGGGTTTGCGCCTCTGATGCAGGTTTCGGCTCTTGCCGCGGAGGATTATTGCGCCGTCAGGGTTTTGTTTCCTCGCGGACATGGCCCAGCGCGGCCGCGACGGTTTCGATTTGCTTTTCTGTGAGGCCGCTTCCCGACGGAAGATAAAGGCCGTTTTTTCCGAGGCGATCCGCGTTGGGAAAGGAATCCGGATCCTGCCCCGTCTCCCGCATCTGCTCCTGGAAGAACGGCTGCCGGTTCATGGGCGCGAAGAATGCGCGGGTTTCCACGCCGCGCTTTCGCAGCGCTTCCTGAAGCTCGGGCATGGAGCACCCGAAATCGTCTTTAAGAAGGATTCCGAACATCCAGTACACATTTTTCGCCCAGTGCGCCTGTGGGGGAAGCGTCAGGCCGGGCATGTCCCGCAGCTTGTCCTGATACTGGCGCGCAACCCGGATGCGCGATTCCACGAGCATGTCCGCCTGTTCCATCTGGGCGCAGCCGATGGCGGCCTGGATGTTGGTCATCCTGTAGTTGAACCCCATTTCGTGATGCACGAACCTGGGAACGCCGAAACAGTGGTTCCGGAGCGAGGCGGCGCGGTCCGCGAGGGCGGCGTCGCCTGTGACGACCATGCCGCCTTCACCGGTGGTGATGATTTTGTTGCTGTAAAAGCTGAACGCCGCGATGTGGCCGAGAGACCCGGCTCTCCGGGTTTTGTATTCCGCGCCATGGGCTTCGGCCGCGTCCTCGACCACATTGATTCCGTGCCGCGCCGCAAGCTCCATGAGCGGATCCATGTCAACGGGATGCCCGTAAGTGTGAACGGCTATGATCGCCCTGGTGCGGCTCGTGATCTTTTGCCGCACCGCATCAATGTCCATGTTCCATGTATCCAGTTCCGAATCCGCAAGAACCGGGGTTGCGCCGGTGTACAGCACGGCGTTCAATGTGGCGACCATGGTGAAGGAGGGCAGAATCACCTCGTCCCCCCGGCCCACGCCCAGCGCAGCCAGCGCGAGATGAAGCGCGGCCGTTCCATTGCAGCACGCCACGGCGCGGGTCGCGCCGCAGAACGCCGCGAACCGCTCTTCAAACATGGGAATGTACTTGCCCATGGACGATATCCAGTTGGTTTCCAGACAATCCCTGACGAATTCCATCTCTTTTCCGGTCAGGAGCGGTTCGCAAACGGGAATCATTGTGTCACCCTGTCAGCGCGTCATGGTTTGGCGCCGATAAATCGCTTGTCGTTTTCTCTGCCCTGGTATGGCCCCTGCCGGATTTCAATCATTTTCGTGGGCTCGAGGAATCTGATGGCGTGCCCCCGGCATAAGAGCACCGTGTCTCCGTCCGTAATCACCGCAGTGGCGACCAGGCTGTCGTCAGAGCCGTAAAACTCCACCTCGATTTTTCCCTTGATGATATAGAATATCTCCTGCACGGGAATGTCGTGGGCTTCCTTGATCGGCTCGTGGATGTGGGGAGACACTTCCCGAAGTGTTTCCTGAATGTGAAACCCCAGTTGGAGATTGAAAGATTCCGGCGTCAGGAATGTAATCCCCGGGCGATCGAATTCTTTTTTTACGACAATGCCGACAATGCCTTGCTCGTCTTCATAGACAATGACATCATCCATCATAAATCTCCCCTTTGATGAAAGACCCGGATATTGCCGATAGTATGTGATATTGTAGCACAAAAAATTCCCTTGCAATCATGAACCATGTCATGGATGCGGGCAGCGAAGTATAATACCCCTTATGGCACAATGGGCGTTTGAACTGCGGTACGGAACCGGGACGCGGCGGATCGAGCTTCCGCCCGGATTCGAGTGCGAGACGCTTGCGCCGCGCGCGGCCGCGCCCCTGGCCCCGGCGCGCATCCCCGATGCCCTGATCCAGTCCGTGACCTGTTCCCTGTGCTCACCGCCCCTGGCGGCTCTGGCCTCAATGGCGCAATCGGCCTGCATCGTGGTTTCAGACAAAACCCGCAACTACGGCCAGGCCCTGCTCCTGCCCCCGCTGCTCGACCATTTGAACGAAAACGGAATTCCGGACAGCCGCATTACTGTGCTGATTGGCAACGGCACGCACGAGAACCATTCGCGCGCGGAAAAGCTGGCGCTGCTCGGCGAAGAAACCCTTGGCCGCGCGGCCGTTGCGGACCACGATGCGGACGATCCGCGCGCGAATGTTTTCCTCGGAACCACGCCCGCGGGCACGCGCGTGAGCCTCAACCGGCTGCTGCTGGACGCGGACCTCAAGATTGTGACCGGGGGCGTGACGCACCACTATTACGCTGGGTTCACGGGCGGGCGCAAGGGCATCATGCCGGGGTGCGCGGCGCGCGAAACCATCGTGGCCAAC
>JAGUYV010000255.1 GCA_020061125.1 bacterium
CGCGGCTTCGAGCAGGAAAAACCCGGCCGCCACCTCGAGCGCCGCGGAGGAACTCAAGCCCGATCCCAGGGGCACATCGCCCCACACCACCGCCTCGACCGCGGGCAGCGGTCCCAGACTCTCTTCGAGCACGCGCGCCACGCCTTCGACATAAACGCCCCAGCCGTGCGCCCCGCGCTCGAACATCCGATCCGCGTCAAAGGAATGCTCTTCATTGAAATTCACGGAGCGAAACCGGGACACGCGCCCCGTCGCGGCTCGCCCCGCAACCCACACCGCGCACTCCAGCCCCACGGGCAGCACAAACCCGTCGTTGTAATCCGTGTGCTCGCCGATGAGGTTCACGCGTCCTGGGGCGCGGACCACCAGGGGCGGGTCCCCGCCGCCGCAAAAGCGCCGGAATTCTTCAGCCATGCGCCGCGCTGTCTGATTCTCCGTCATAAATCCGACCTCAAAAATGGCTGTTGAAAAGCGCACGCGCCAGACAACAGCACCGAACAGATATTGGTCGTCGCGAAAAATTCGTGGGCCGGTCCGCTTTCAGCAAGGAAAGCGTTGCCTGTCCCCAAGTTTTTTTCGCCCTTCGCCTAATTTCAAAGCCCCGCACGCTTTCAACATTCTCACTTGATTTCAAAAACGCGCTTTTCTCCGGGTTCGAGATCGAATGTGAGCATCACAAACTGGCTGGACACGCCGTAGGCCTGCGCGGCCCGCGCGCCGCCCTTGATTTCGTAGGGCGCATTGTCCTCGCGCCGCGCCATGACCGCAGTCAGCGCCATGTTCTCGAGGGGGCGCTTCAATCCGTTGTTCACGGTGATGGTGTTGGCGCGCGCCTTGCCGTCGTTGGGATTGCGGAACGAAGCCGTGACCTTGCCCAGCGGCAGGGACGCGGGCTTGTTCACATAGCTGATGCTGTCCATGTCCAGAACGCCCCGGGTCACCGTCACCAGGCGCAGCGCCGGAGCGTCCGCGGCTGTCAGGCCCTTGCCGCTGCCCGTAGTCACGAACAGAGCGGAGGCGCCTGCCGCGCGTTCCAGGGTGTCGCGCTGCACATGGCCCGAAAACGCCGCAGCCGCGCCATGCCTGCGCACCAGATCGAGCAGCTTTTCCTGGGACTGCGGTTCGAACACCTCGACATCCAGACCCTGGTCGCTGGTCCACCGCGCGCGCGCCGGGCTGTGGTGCGTGAACAGAACCGCGGGCGTCTCGCGCCGCGCGGCGGACTGAAGCTGTCTGTCAACCCATTTCAGTTCCGAGGCGCTGATGCAGCCGGGCGCGGAATCGTTGCGCGCAATCACGCGTCGCGAGCGGTCCGCGCAACTGTAGGTGTCCGCGCCGATAAATGTCACGCCGCGGTGCCGGAACCTGAACCGGCGGTCATGCGCCACGCGGCTCCACAGGGCGTTTGCGGGCCGCAGGGTGCGGCCCAGCAGCGCCACGCGGCCCGTGTCGTCTTCGTTCGGAAGCATAAACAGGGGAACCTGCAAATGGTCCTCAACGAGCCGGTGCAAAGTCTGCGCGTCGTCGGATCCGGACCAGATCCCCTCGGAAATCCCGCCCGTGGCCACCACGAAATCCGGGTTCATAAGATTGAGTTCCTCGAACACGGCGCGGATCTTCTTGCGCCGCTGCGCGGGGTTGTCCACATCCGCGCGAAACGCGAACTGCGAGACCACAGCGAAGCTGAACGAGTCTCCCCGCGCCTCGCGCACGGCCACGGCGTTCACCTGCCGGTCGTGCAGCAGCATGCTTTCGTCGCGGAACCACACGGACAGGTCGTACACGGCCGCGGGCGTTATTTTGGGCGCGCGCACCGTGATTACCGCGCGGCCGGTTTTTTCGTTGAACGCCACACCGTCAACTTTGACTTTGTAATCAAGCTCCGCGGGCGCGGCGGTGTTGTTGATGGCCACGCGCTCCACCTCGGGCTTGCCCTTGCAGTGCAGAACGATTTCGAACACATCGCCAGGTTCAACCAGAACGGGCTGTGTCCACGCCGGGCGGATGATCTGCCGCGCCATGGGCGCGGGCATGCGCCGCATGTACGCATACAGACCCGCAACGGCCAGCGCAAGCGTGAACAGCGGGAGAAAAACCAGAAGGATTTTTTTGCCCAGGCTCATAGCGTCCGGCCCATGCCCCCACGCGCCCTGTCAAAGCGCATTATTGTTTTTCGATCAGCCGCATCTGCGACAGAAGGCTGTGAACGATCATGCGGAAGAAACTCACGACCAGAGACGCGGCCACGGCCCATCCCAGGCGCTCCCAGAACCCGCCCGAGAAGGAAAACCAGGGCACCAGGCGCGCCGTGATCATGAGCGCCAGCCCGTTGATGGCCAGGGTGAACAGACCGAAGGTGGCCACGGTGATGGGCAGCGTGAGCAGATACAGCACAGGCTCCACCACGAGCGTGACGATGCTCAACACCAGGGCCGCCACAAACGCCATGTACACCCGCTCTATGACCACCCCGCTGAACAACGCGGAAGCCAGCAGCAGCGACGCGGCGTTTACAAGCCAGATCACAACGCTGGCGGCAAATGTCCGCTTTTCCCTTGCGCCCGAGGATGCCAATACCATGCTCCGGCCCGGAATTAATAACAAATTCTATTATATAGTGTCCTGTTTTCAAGGCGATTTCGTTCAATGTTTTGAAGCGTTTTCACAGCGGCGGGCCGGAACTATTGTCCGGACGACGGTTCGGGTGGCGGCTGTTTGAGGCGCTGCTTGAGCAACTCCAGTTGTTCGTCAAGGGGCATGTATTCCAGAAACATGGTTTCCAGGCGGAATTCGCGATAGGCTCGCATGCCGCGGGAATACCGCCCTTGCAGGTCCTCGCGGGCTGTGCGGTGCGCGGCGGTTTTACCTTGCGCAAGCGCCGCAAAATCCAGAGGCTGCGCGCGCTCCGCCACGGGCGCCGCCCCCGGGTAATGAACCTCGTCGTATGCAAATTGCAGGGATACCGGATCCACGGGAACGCTGTAGGGAGAAATATAATGCGCGCCGCCCAGCGAGAACCCGGCTGCGGGTTCCTCCGCTGGAAAACACAGCGCGCACAGCAGAACGAATGGCGGCAGCAGACGGCTGGCGATCAGCCCATCATCCCCTTGGCCAATTTCACGGCCTGGGCCGCGTCTGGCGAGTACCCGTCCGCGCCGATTTCACTGGCGTAATCCTGTGTGAGCGGCGCGCCCCCGACCATGATTTTCACGGCGTCGCGCAGCCCGGCCGCGGAAATGGCCTCGATGGTGTCCTTCATGGATTTCATGGTCGTGGTGAGCAGCGCGGACAGGCCCACGATGTCGGGTTTGTTCGCCTTGATGGCGTCTACGAATCCGGCGGGCGAGACATCAATGCCCAGGTCCACGATATGGAACCCCGCGCCCTTGAGCATGGCGGCCACGATGTTCTTGCCGATGTCGTGCAGATCGCCCTTGACCGTGCCGATGATCACCACGCCCGCGGGTTTGGCGTCCGATGCGGCCAGCAGCGGCTGCAGCAGCGTGAGGCAGCCCTCCATTGCGCGCGCGGCCACCAGAAGCTCGGGAATGAAAAACTCCTGGCTCTGGAACTTGTCGCCCACAACATCCATGGCCGGAACAAGGGCCGTGTCAATGATTGCCTTGGCGTTCTCGCCGCCGTCCAGCAGCTTTTGCACCAGCTCCCTGGCGCCGTTCTGATCGCCCTTGATAACTTTTTCTTTTAGCTGATCATAAATTTCCTGCACTTCGTTCACCCCTTTTCAGGCCCGCGCAACGCCGCCTGATTATCATGCTCTGTCGTTCCCAACATCTTACTGTATCCGGCGATCCGATGCAAAACAAAAATCCGGAAAACCGCGGCGAACGGCGGGGTCAGTTCCAGGATTCTTCGCGCGGCGCGGCCGCGAAATACAGGACCGCGGGACCATAGGCCATGGCCGTAAAAACCGCTGCGAACGGCCACGGGATCATGGCCGCAAGCAGCGCGGCGTGGCACAGCGCCACGGCCGCGGCGAACGGCCCCAGCGGGCATCTGACAAACAGCAACGCCGCGAAC
>JAGUYV010000014.1 GCA_020061125.1 bacterium
CCGCCTGTATCTGGACAAAGCGCGCGACATGGCCCGCAGCTTCGTGGAAACCGCGCAGGAGCAGGCCGCGCGCCTGTCCGAAGCCATGGCCGCGGGCGTGGATGAAGCCCGCCGCGTCAGAACCGAATTCCCGTCCGCGGACCCCATGCCGGGCGCACGCGGCTCTTCGCCTGGGGGAGATCCGACATGACCGTGGAAAAAGACGCCGTCCAGAAAGTCGTCAACCGGCTCAAAGACATTCCCACGCTGCCCTCGGTGATTCACAAAATCATCGAAATCGTGGACAGCCCGAACACATCCGCCTCGGACCTCAACAAGGCCATTTCCATGGACCAGGCCTTGAGCGCCAAAGTGCTCAAGCTCGTGAACTCGGCCTTCTACGGATTCCCCAAGAAAATCGAAACCCTCACCCAGGCCATCGTCATCCTGGGCTTCAACACCGTGCGCAGCCTGGCCTTGAGCATCTCCATGGTGGACTTTCTCACCGGCCGCCCGGGCAAGCACCAGCTCAACTACAGCGAGTTCTGGAAGCACAGCATCGGCGTGTCCATCATGGCGCGCGCCATCGCCAAAAAAGCCTTCCCGCCGCTGGCCGAGGAATCCTTCGTGGCCGGGCTGCTCCACGACATCGGAGTGCTCATCTTCGACCAGTTCCTGCCCAACGAATACGGCAGCGCCATCGCGCTCATGCACGAGGAAAAGATTCCCCTGTATCAGGCCGAGCAGAAAGCCCTGCAGATCACGCACTGCGATGTGGGCCGCATGCTGGCCGTGAAATGGAACCTGCCCGACACCCTGTTGCACGCCATCGCCTACCACCACAACCCCTCGCCCTCGCGCGACCACTTCGCCATCACCGCCGTGATCCACGCCGCCAATGTGGGCGCAAAGCTGCTCAAGCTCGGCGGCACCGGCGACGAAGACTACATCCGCACCTTCCACATCAGCGAAGAAGCCCGCCGCGTGCTGCACCTGGACCTCGAGTTCCCCGAGAACCTGCGCGAATTCGCGGAACACGCCCTGGTCGAGGGCGAGGAATTCATCGCCACCATCACCAAAAAATAACCGCCGAAAGCAGGCGGGTTCCTTTCATGCCGATAGTCTTATTGCAAAAGGATTTTCTGTAAATTCCAAGCGTTCAATTCTGTGTGATATGTGCATAACCGTGAAGATTTTCATACAAACGCCGGGGATGATCAACTGCTCCCCTGCCCATAGTTTCTCTTATGCTATACAATAGTTAAGTATGGTGTCCCCAAAACTCAGTGTCCCCAAAACTCAGACATCTTCTTGTTCCACAGCGTAATGTAAAGGTGTATAGCCGTAGTCCTCCATGGCTTCATATTGATAATCTTCAAACACATCGCCGTATTTGTTTCGATATTTGTCTACAAGTTCAGACATTTCTCAGTCCTCTAAGTCACATTCTCTCTCGCGTCTCTCTTCTTCCGTCACTGTTGCCTGCTGATGTTGGCTTTCGCCTTAATCATGTTGCTTATTCCACTGTTCAATGAAATAACCTACCTGCTGGGCGATGTCACCAATTATTGTCTCCTGAATAAAATCATACATATCTTCTGTCAAACAAGTTAATAGATTTTGACTTACTGATTCCCATAAGGTTACTTTGTACACGATGGTTCTATCTTGGAGTTGTGGGGACACCATACTTAATTATGTGCCCCCCTTATCCCTTTAAAGATATATGGACGCCTTAACTCGCCCACTTTTTCAGCCTTGCATATCGTCAATTTCGGAAACCTTTTGGCCTTTTGCCTCAAATTTTCCGAGAGTGTCGAGCATCCTTTTGATGTCATCGAGTTTGACGGGCACGGGCATTCGCATCTTTCATGAATAGTTCCCATAATGTTTCAATTTTACCATTTGCCGGTTGGGGAAACAACCCGCACTGGAGTTGAGAAACGGCAATCAGCGCTGGCGCGGGGTTTTCAAGGGGTGTGTGCGTTTCGCCTGCAAGGGGACGGCGCCGCCTGGCGGTCAGGCCCAGCTTGTGGCCGAGGGCTGCGTGCCGGGGTTGAGGGTGACATGCAGATAGCAGTCCACGAATTCCTCGAGGTGGGGCAGGTGCGAGATGAGGAAGATCTGCTGGAAGCCCTCTTTGAGGGTTTCGAGGAGTTCGAAGAACAGCTCGCGGCGGGACTCGTCGAAGGCGCTGATCGGCTCGTCCAGGAACAGGAACTGGTTGGGGTAGTAGGAACCGGAAGTGGCGGCGCGCGCGAACGCCAGGCGCAGGGCGATGAGCAACTGGTCCATGGTGCCGCCGCTCAACGAGTCCAGGCTCACGAAATCGCCTTTTTCGTCCGAGTACACGCTGATGTCGAAGTCGTCGTTGAGGCGCACCTGGTGGTAGCGGCCGCGGGTCATGCGCGGCAGGATCCATGCGAAATAGGATTCGATCTGCGGGATGAGGCGCTTCTTGATTTCCTGTCCGGTGCTCAAGAACAGGTTTTCGAGTTCGCGCAGTTTGAGGACATGGTTTTCCATGTCCCGGGCCGCGTCGTGCAGGCGCTGGATCTCGTCCTCGACCACGGAGGCGCGTTCGAGGTCTTTGCGGATGATGGTGCGCTGGGCGTCCAGGCCGGCCACGCTCTCGCGCAGGGAGCCGATGAGTTCCTCGGCTTCCTGTTTCTGCACCTGCAGGTCGGCGAAGCGCTCGTCCGAGCAGTCAATGTCGCGCGTGGCTTCCCGCAGTTCGTAGAAATAGATCAGGTCGGCGTCAATTTCGTTGATGACCTGCTTGCGCTTTTCCTCGAAGACCGAGGCTTCGTCGGCGCGGGAGCGGATGCGCTCGATGTCGCGCTTGCTGTCCTCGATCTCGCGGTGAAGCTGCTCGACCTTGAGGTCCAGGGCTTGGATTTCCTTTTTCAGGTCCGGCTCGTCTTCGTCCGTGACGCCCAGGGCGTCGAGTTCGCTTTCGATGCGGTTGAGCTTGTCTTTTTCCGCGGCGATGGAGTCGAGCAGGGTTTCGCTCTGGGACACCAGGCCGCGCATGTTCTGAATGTCTCTTGTGAGCGTGGTGATTTCGGATTTGAGGTCTTCGCGGCGCTCGTGCTTTCCGGTGAGCAGCGCACCGGGCTGCATGTTCACGATTTCGAGGAAGGGCAGGTCGTCGGCAGCCAGGGAGCGGAGGTTTTCGTATCCGGTGAGGATTTCCTCCATGATGCCGCGCGCGCGTGCAAGTTCCTTGATTGCGGAGTTGCCGATGGTTTCCACGGATTTCTCGATGTCGGCGAAGCAGTCCGCGTACACGGAGTTGCAGGCGTCCAGGAGCCGTTCCTTGGCCGCGATGTCGTGCTGGGCCAGCTTGCGTTTTTCGCGGGTTTCCTCGAGGGCTTCCTCGGTTTCGATGCGGGTGCGCTGGGTGATGTTGTAGGCGTAGAATTTCTGCTGCGCGGTGACCACGCGCTGGTGCGCCTTTGCGAGCCGCTGGTGCATGACCCAGGCGGCGCCCCAGGCCGGAATCAGC
>JAGUYV010000411.1 GCA_020061125.1 bacterium
GCCCATAATCCCTCCGGCCCCCAAAGCCGTTTACGACGGGAAGGGCACGGCCGTAGCTGCTCCCATGGTTGGCAAAATCCTGGCCGTGAAAGTCGAACCGGGCGCCGCCGTGAAGCAGGGTGACCTTCTGTTTTTGCTTGAAGCCATGAAAATGGAAAACGAGATCACCTCCCCGGCCGCGGGCACAATCGCATCCATAGCGGTCGAGGAAGGCAGCTCCGTGAAGCAGGGCGACCTGCTGTGCGTGATCGAGCCATGAGCCGGACAATGAGCCGAAGCCCCGAAAGGAGCGCCACACTGTGAGCGAAATGATGGACGGGAAAATCGCGGACCTTCGCGAAAAACGCGCCCGGGCGCGCATGCTGGGCGGCGAAAAAGCCGTGGCAAGGCAGCATGACAAAGGCAAAATGACCGCGCACGAGCGCATCGAATATCTGCTCGATCCCGGCAGCTTCAATGAAACCGACGCCTTCGTGACCCACAACTGCACGGATTTCGGCATGGAAAAGAAGAAGATTCCGGGCGATGGCGTGGTCACGGGTTTCGGAACCATCGCCGGCCGCCGCGTGTGCGTGTTCTCCCAGGATTTCACGAGCTATGGCGGCGCGCTCGGAGAACGGTTCGCGCTCAAAATCTGCAAAATCATGGATCTGGCGCTCAAGATGGGTGTGCCCGTAATCGGGCTGAACGACTCGGGCGGCGCGCGCATCCAGGAAGGGGTCGCGTCCCTGGCCGGTTACGGAGACATCTTTTTCAAAAATGTGCGCTCCAGCGGCGTGATTCCGCAGATATCGGCCATCATGGGTCCGTGCGCGGGCGGCGCTGTGTACAGCCCCGCGCTCACGGATTTCATCTTCATGACCCAGGGCACGGCCATCATGCACATCACCGGGCCGCAGGTGATCAAGGCCGCAACCGGCGAGGAGGTGTCCTCCGAGGATCTTGGCGGCGCGCGCATGCACGCCACCACAAGCGGCGTGTGCCACTTCGCCTGTGCTTCGGAACAGGCCACTCTGGACGGCATCAAAACCCTGCTGTCCTATCTGCCGCTGAACAATCTCGACACCCCGCCTTACCGAGAGACCGGCGACGACCCGGACCGCTCGGCCCCGGACATCAACGACATTCTGCCCGACAATTCCAACCAGCCCTACAACATGAAGGACATCATCACGCGCATCGTGGACGATGGCGTGTTTTTCGAGGTTCACGCGGATTACGCCACCAACATCATCAACGGGTTCGCGCGCCTCGGGGGCCATGCCGTGGGCATCACCGCCAACCAGCCCGCGAGCAAAGCCGGGTGCCTGGACATCAACTCTTCGACCAAGGCCGCGCGGTTCGTGCGCTTCTGCGATGCGTTCAACATCCCTCTGCTCACCCTGGTGGATGTTCCGGGGTTTTTGCCTGGAACCGAGCAGGAGTATCGCGGCATCATCCGCCAGGGCGCCAAGCTGCTGTATGCGTTCTGCGAGGCAACGGTTCCGAAAATCACCATGATCGTGCGCAAAAGCTACGGGGGCGCATACGATGTCATGTGCTGCCGCCAGAGCGGTGCGGACATGCTCTACGCATGGCCCAGCGCGGAACTGGCGGTCATGGGTCCGCAGGGCGCCACCAACATCATCCACCGCCGCGAAATCGCCGATTCCGACGACCCGGAAAAACGGCGCTCCGAACTCATTCAGGAATATACGGACCGCTTTGCGAATCCATGGGAAGCCGCATCCCGCGGATACATTGACGAGGTCATCGAGCCAACCCAGTCGCGCAGAAAACTCATTGATTGTCTCACCATGATCTTGAGCAAACGCGAGCCGTCCCCGCGCAAGAAACACGGCAACTGCCCGCTGTAAGGCATGGCCGGGAATATTTTGGGCTATCGTAGATATTTATAGGTTTTTATGGCTAAAGTTTATATTGATTTGTAACTTAGAGGAGAAAACATGAATATGAAATCTGCCGCGTACACCAACGATGCCGCATTGGATCGGATTTCGCCCGCAGCGCGAACCGGGCTGCTGGCGGGCGGCGCCGTGTGCTTTGCGCTGCTCACGGCAGCGTCCGCGCATCTGCGTATTTATCTGCCCTTTACACCGGTGCCTGTGACCATGCAAGTGTTCATGGTTCTGTTGAGCGGAGCGGTTCTGGGCCGGGGCTGGGGCGCGGTTTCCCAGGCCATGTATGTGTGCGCGGGGCTGCTCGGGGCGCCCATTTTCGCGGGCGCCGTTGGCGCGGCGATTCTGTCCGGCCCCACCGTGGGATACCTGTTCGGGTTCATGGTTGCGGCGCCTCTCACCGGCGCGATACTGTCGCGGGGTAAATCCGTGCTGCATGTGACCGGGGCCATGGCCGCGGGAGTGGGCGTGATTTATCTGTGCGGCTGGGCGTGGCTGGCGTTTGCATTGCGCATGGGGCCAGCGGCGGCGTTCTTCGCCGGGGTGCAGCCGTTCCTGCTTGCGGACATGCTCAAGGCCGCTGCCGCGGCCGCGCTGTTTATGCCTTTGCGCCGCGCCGTGCGCCTGCCTCTGTAAGCGGGTTCGCGCTTCAATGAAATCCAAATTCTATTTGGACCGATTTCCCTCTAAAAGCGATCCCAATAGTCTGTCATCCTACTTTGTTTCGGCTTAGTATTTGGCTGTCATTACTGAAAACCGCATAAAGGGCGTCATTCCAGCATGTATTTAGCTGGAATCCACAGGCGGGAAGGAGCGATGAGCACTTTAGGCTATTATGTTGATTTTCCGGATTCCACGCTTGGGCCATTCGATTAACGGACTGCCTCGGCGCAACCGCCGTTACCGGCGTGACCATGGATTCCAACCTTCGTTGGAATGACGAACTTTATAGCAACACCGATAATGAAGGCGTCCGTAATAAACAGGATTTGCTCCGACACTTTGGTCCGTTACAGAATAATATTTTCTTTTGCCTGTGTGGAATTTTGTGTCCCGTCTGTTATTGCAGCGTATCCTGCCGGACCTCGCCCGGGTGCGCGGGTTTCATGGCCTGTGCGCGTGAAAGCCAGAGGGCGTATTGTTTTTTGTTGCCCAGGGCATGGTGAAGCCGCGCGATGTCGAGGATTCGGTTGTAGTCCGGGCCGGAGCGTTCGTGCTCGCGTTCGAGCACATCCACGGCGGCCTGGCGCGCGGCGCGCAGCTCGCGTGTGCGGTCCAGGTCCTGGTAAAGCGAAACCAGGGCGAGCCTGGGCGCAATGTGCTCGGGCGTCATGGCGCTCATGACAAGGAGCTGCTCTTCCGCGCCGCCGTTGTCTCCGGACTGGCGCAGAGCGCGAGCGTAGACGAACCGGATCCACGGGTCGTCAATGAGTTTGAGCGCCTGTTCAAAGTTGTGCGCGGCATCTTCGGGGTGGTTCATGTGAAGCTGGGTCAGGCCCAGGCAGTACAGGGCTTCGCCGTGAAAGCGGTCCAAGCGATATGCGTCCAGGCATTCCGCGGATGCGGGCAGCGGGTTCCCGGCGCGAAGGGCGGCTTCGCCGCGGAGGCGGCGTTCCACGGACATATACGGCTGCAGAACAAGCTCCCATGCCGCGAGCGAGGCCAGCAGAATGATGATGACCGCGGCTTCCAGACGGATGCGGGGAAGCGGCAGATGGATATTGTCCGCTGCTGCGGCCGGGCGCGCGGATATGGCCATGGCGCAGGCGGCCAATACGCACAGCAGGGAAGCGGTCTGCGGCACGCGCAGGGGAAAGCTGAACGCGGCTGCCGCGCAGAACGCTGCGCCCGCGCCCAGC
>JAGUYV010000200.1 GCA_020061125.1 bacterium
CACGACGCGCGGCGCACGCGCATCGCGGACGCCGTGCGCGCCGCGGCCCAGGGCAGCCCGCTGATCAGCGATGAATTGCTGAACGACATTCTCTTTCTCGTCGAATATCCCCATGTCGGCGTGGGCGCGTTCGACGAGCAGTTCCTCAAGCTGCCCCGCGAAGTGCTCCTGCTCTGCATCGAAAAGACCCAGCACTATTTCCCCGTGGAGAACGAAACCGGCGATCTCCTGCCGCGCTTCTGCGTGGTCATGAACATGCCCCTCGAAGACTCCGCGGATGTGATTTCCGGGTACCAGAAGGTGCTGCACTCGCGGCTCAAGGATGCGCTGTTCTTTTATCTGAACGACATGAAGGAGCCGCTGGAAGATCGCGTGCCGCGCCTGGACCGCATCGTGTTCCAGAAGGAACTGGGCACGCTGCTGGACAAGACCAACCGCCTGCGCGCGCTGTGCGAGCGCCTGTGCGGGCATCTCGGACTCAACGCCGGAGACTGCGCCGCCGCGGACCGCGCCGCGCTCCTGTGCAAGGCCGATCTCACCACCTCCATGGTCTTCGAGTTCACCGAATTGCAGGGCATCGTGGGCCGCCACTACGCCCTGCGCGGCGGCGAGCCTTCGGATGTGGCTCTGGCCATAGACGAGCACTATATGCCCCGATTTGCGGACGACGATTTGCCCGCCACCACGCCGGGCCGCGTGCTCGCCGCGGCGGACAAGGCCGACACCATCTGCGGCTATTTCACCGTGGGCCTCATCCCTTCCGGCTCCGAAGATCCGTTCTCCATGCGCCGCCAGGGACTGGGCCTGCTCCGCATCCTCGAAGACTCCCTGTTTCCGATCCGGGTGGAAGACATTTTCAGCATGTGCCTGGAGGCGTACGGGCCTGACCTCGCGCCCCCGGACAAGAGACAAGCCCTGCTCGCGCAGCTCATGGAATTCATGGATGTGCGGTTCCGCACCCTTCTGGAATCTCGCGGCCTGGCGTACGACATCGTCAACGCCGTGAGCCTGCGGCAGGCGCCGGGCATGCCCCACGCCGTGGCCTGCGCCCAGGCGCTGGCCACGCTCCGACCGGACCCCGCGTTCCAGGGCCTGCTCGAGGTGTTCACCCGCGTGTCCAACATTATGAAGAAATCCGCTTCGGGCGAGGATTTCAAAGGGGACGCGGTATCCGAGGAGCTTCTGGCCGAGGAATCCGAACGCAGGCTCTTCGAGGAGTACGGGCGCATCCGGTCCTCCTGGAACGGTGCCGAACCGGCCGCGCGCGAGGACTACGAGGAGCGCATCCGCGATCTGTTCGCCATAACGCCTCTGGCGCATGCGTTTTTCGACAATGTCATGGTCATGGCCGAGGACCGCGCCGTGCGCGCGAACCGCCTGGCGCTCCTGTCGCGCCTGCGCGCTTTATATATCGAGGTCGCGGACTTCGGCGCCATCGTCAAGGGCTGATTTCCGGCGATTCCGGCCGCTGCGTTTTTTCCGGGTTAAATCCGGGTTCAGGGCATATTGCATTCAAAGATTCACTGACAGGACGGACCTGTGTCTCCAATAGAAGACAAAGAGATCATCCGGGACCGCATTGACATTGTGGAATTGATCAATGCGTACACGCGGCTCAAGCGCGCGGGCGCGCGCTACAAGGGCCTGTGCCCGTTTCACAAAGAGAAAACCCCGTCGTTCACCGTGGACCCGGAGAGCAAGATGTGGCACTGCTTCGGCTGCGGCGCGGGCGGCGACATGTACACCTTCATCGAAAAAATCGAAAATGTGGAGTTTCCCGAGGCCATGCAGATTCTGGCGCGCAGGGCCGGGGTGGAACTCAAGCCGTTCCGCGAGCAGGATCAGGGACGCGGCAAGGAGCGCCAGCTCATCAAACGCATCAACGATCTGGCGGTGCGCTACTTCGGCGCAGTGCTGCACAACCAGGCCGCAGGCGCGCCGTTCATGGAATACATCGAAAAACGCGGCCTGCCACAGGATCTGGTGCGCGAATACCGCCTGGGCGCGGCCCCGCCGTCCTGGGACGGCATCATCAAAACATTCGCCAAAAAGAATATCAGCGCGCAGGATCTGGAGAAGGCCGGTCTGGTGGTTCACAGCCAGGGCGGGCGGCGCTACGCGCGGTTCCGCAACCGGCTCATCTTTCCCCTCACCAATGTGGTGGGCGAGGTCGTGGGCTTCGCGGGCCGCGCCATGGGCGACGATATGCCCAAGTACCTGAACACGCCTGAAACCGCGCTCTTCGAAAAAAGCCGCATGCTCTACAACATGGATCGCGCCAGGAAAAACATCGAGGACGGCGCTATGATTCTGGTGGAAGGGTACATGGATGTGCTGGGCCTGGCGCGCGCGGGCATCCGCAACGCCGCCGCCTCCATGGGCACGGCCCTCACGCCCCAGCAAGTGGACATCCTGCGCCGCTACTGTTCCAAAGTGTACCTGGCCTACGATTCCGACCTGGCGGGCGATGCCGCAGCCATGCGCGGCATCAACCTGCTCATCGAGCGCGGGTTCGACATCCGCGTGATCACCATGCCCCAGGGCCAGGACCCCGACGATCTTGTGCGGCAGGGCGGCGCGGAAGCGTTCCGTGAGCGCATGGCCGCGGCCGCGGGATACTTCGAGCATTTTCTCGAACACTGCCTGCGCGGCCGCGACAGCGGAGACGCCGCGGCCCTGCGCGATGTGATTCTCGAAATGGCGGCGCTGATCCGCAAAAGCCGCAACGAAATTCTCCAGGATCAGCAGATCAAGACACTGGCGCAGACCCTGGGCGTGGACGAGCCGCGTGTGCGATCCGTCATGGCCCAGGCGGAGAAGCGCAAGCCTGGCGCCGGGCCTGCGCAACCCGAAATGGCCGTGCGCATCCTGTCCGGCGGCGCCGTGGCCGAGAAAAAAGTCATTCAATATCTCTTTTCAGACAAGGCGCGCGCCGCTAAAATTTTAGAGCGGCTGGAGGCATCCGATTTCAGCGACAGGAAGATGCGCGCCCTGTTCAAATATTGCGCGCAGTACCGTGAGCGGAACGGAACCCTGGATCCCGGCGTTTTCCTGAACGAAACGCACCCCCGGGACATGGTTTCCATCATCAGCGGCGTGACGCTCACCAAGCCCGACGACGCGGAAAATCCGGACGCTTTTCTGGACGCGCTTCTCGACAAGCTGCGCTCGGATGTCAAACGCAGGCGCATATCGGAACTCAAGTCACTGATTGTCAAGGCCGAAAATGAAGGGGACAGGCAGAGCGTGGAACGCTACGCCCGCGAGCTTGTGAAGCTCAAGCAGGAGTTGTGACCAGCGCGCCGCGCGCGCCCCGGAGGACCCGCAACCTTGCCATCCAAGGCCGTTATCGAAAACAAAGAACTCTACGCCCTGTTTGACCGCGCCAAAAAACAGGGCCAGTTCAAATACGCCGATCTCGACGACATCCTATGCAAATCCGATTACGATCCCGAAACGCTTGAACAGATTTTCGACGATTTCCTGGGCCTCGATGTAGAGGTGTTCGACGAAAACGGCGAGAACATGATGCTGCGCGAGCCGGAGTTCGACAAGGACCGCGACATCGCCGAGGAAGAGGACGACGCCGGGGAGGACGCGCGCCTGGATGTGATCCTCAAAATTCCCGGCGAGATCCGCATTGACGATTCCGTGCGCCTGTACCTCAAGGAAATCGGCGCCGTGCCCCTCATCACCGCCGAGCAGGAAGTGCGCTTCGCCAAGATGATCGAGATGGGCGACGACATGGGCAAAAAGCTGCTCACCGAGGCCAACCTGCGCCTGGTGGTGAGCATCGCGAAAAAATATGTGGGCCACGGCATGAATTTCCTGGACCTGATTCAAGAGGGCAACCTGGGCCTCATCCGCGCCGTGGAGAAGTTCGATTACCGCAAGGGCTACAAGTTCAGCACATACGCCACTTGGTGGATCCGCCAGGCCATCACCCGCGCGCTCGCCGACCAGGGCGACATCATCCGCAAGCCCGTGCACATGGTCGAAACCATCAACAAGCTCATCAAGGTCTCGCGCCACCTCATGCAGGAGTACGGCCGCGAGCCGACAGAAAAAGAACTCGCGCGAGAAATGAACATCTCCGAGGAAAAGGTGCGCGAGATCATGAAAATCTCGCAGAAGCCCATTTCCCTGGAAACGCCTATCGGCGAGGAAGAGGATAGCCACCTGCGCGATTTCCTCGAAGACCAGGAAATTCTGCCGCCCGTGGAGGCCGCCTCGTACCTGTTGCTGCGAGAGCAACTCCACCGCGTGCTGCGCACCCTGTCCGAGCGCGAGCGCAAGGTGCTCGAACTGCGCTTCGGGCTTCTGGACGGCCATTGCCGCACCCTCGAAGAAGTGGGCAAGCAGTTTAATGTCACCCGCGAGCGCATCCGCCAGATCGAGGCCAAGGCCCTGCGCAAGCTGCGCCACCCGAGCCGCAGCAGGCGGCTCAAGGGCTACCTCGAATAAGCGCGCCCCCATTCCCCCCAAGGCTGCTGTGTGATTGTGAAATTCATCGAATCAAAATCCTCTCTCATCTGCGAACACTTGCAATACCGTTTCATCTATGACACGGCCGCGGGCCGGTTCGACCTGGAAAAATCCCCGCAGGCGCGGCTCGCGGGCGCAGTGGCGCGCGTCGAGTTCATGGACCCCGGGCCGCGCTACATGGAAACCTCTGCGGCCACGGAACGATCATGCAAGGTCACGGAACAACCCGGGGTTCTGTTTCTTGAAGTGCGCAACGGGTTCCCCGGCGGCCTCGAGGTGGTTCAGGAATTTGCGTTCCACGAGAACAGCGGCGCCGTGCGCATGCGCTGCGTGTTCGCCAGCGGGCGGCAGGGCGCGCCTCTTCCTGTGATCAGCCTCAAGCCCCTGCACATGGACGCCTCCGCGCAGTTGCTTATCGGACCCTCCATGCGCGACTGGTCCGTGTACACCCTCGGCTTTCAATCGTGGAGTCCGGCCGGCGCCGCGCGACTGGATCATTTGCAGCAGCGCCCCCTGTTCAAGCTCCCGAGGGTCATGTCCTACAACCCCGCGCGCCACCCGCCCAGAAACCGCGGCCGCCACCTCTGCGACTGGTGCGCCGCCATCAAGAACACGGCTTCCGGCGATTCCCTGGTCGCGGGCTTCCTCACCATGAAGGACTTCATGTCCCACCTGTATCTGCGCGCGGATGTGAAATCGTTCTCCCTGGAGCGGTTCAACGCGCATTGCGACGCGGACCGCGTGCCTCTTGACCCCGGCGGCGCGATGGCCTCGGAGTGGCTGCACCTGTGCTTCCCGGACAACGCCCTGCGCGGCCTGGAGCAATACGCGGACGCCGCGGGCCGCGCCATGAACGCGCGCGTGGATCCCGAAATCCCCGTGGGCTGGTGCTCCTGGTACAAGTATTTCACGCGCATCTCACAGAAGGACCTTCATTCCAATCTGCGCCATTTGCAGGATCTCGCACAGGACATCCCCATCACCTGGTTCCAGCTCGACGACGGATACCAGACGGCCGTGGGCGACTGGACCGAGCGGATCCGCGACAAGTTCCCCGATGAAATGCCCATGCTGTCAAGCCGCATTCAAGAGCACGGGTTCCGGCCCGGCATCTGGACCGCGCCCTTTTTCGCGCGCACCAATTCCCGCCTCATAGCCGAGCATCGGGACTGGTTCCTTAAAGACAGCCACGGAAAACCCGCCTGGGCCGGATGGAACCCCCTGTGGGGCGGAGACCTGGCCGCGCTCGACCTCACCCATCCCGGCGCGCGGCAGTGGCTTTACGACACCTTTCGCACCATCGTTCACGACTGGGGCTTTCAGTTCCTGAAAATTGATTTTTTGTACAGCGCCGTGGTCCGCGCGCAGCGGCACGACCCAAGCAAAACCCGCGCCCAGGCCTACCGCGACGGACTGGACATCATCCGCAAGGCCGCGGGCGAAGACACCATCATCCTGGGTTGCGGCGCGCCCATCGGCCCCTCCATCGGCGTGGCCGATGTCATGCGCATCAGCGCCGACACCGGCCCCAAATGGCGCGACACCGTGGTGCGCAAGGCCGTGGGCGCGCGCACCGAGCCGAGCGTGGAGTCCGCGCTTGTCAACTGCATCACGCGCTCGTTCCTGCACCGCAGGTTCTGGAACAACGACCCCGACTGCATCCTGTTGCGCAAGGGCAACCTGACCCGTGACGAATACCGAACCTTCGCCACCGTGATCGGCCTCACCGGCGGCATGGTGCTTATCAGCGACAACATGGCTGATCTGGACGACGAGGGCCGCCGCATCTTCAGCGCGCTGGTCCCGCCATCGGGCGTGGCTGCGTCGCCCTGCGACCTGTTCGAAAACGAGATGCCCGCGCTGTACGCCGCGCACTTCGCGGACCCCGCCCCGCGCGCGCTCATCGCCGCCATCAACTGGAAGGACACCCGCGCCGCGCTCACCGTGGATTTCGAGGCCGCGGGCCTGGACCCCTCCGCCTCCTATCACATCTTCGATTTCTGGAACGCCCGCTTCCTCGGAACCCTCAACACGGACATCACCTTCACGCGCGTGCCCGCGCACGGGTGCCGCTATCTGTGCGCGGTC
>JAGUYV010000328.1 GCA_020061125.1 bacterium
CAACTCGGGCGCGGCGCTTGATTTGTCCGCGATCAGCAACATCGGCGCGCCGCGCGCGAGCGCCGTGCAGACCCTGGCGCCGGATGAGATTTTCGTGGCGGGCGACGACCTGGCCAACAGTTTCGACAGCCGCGAATACGGCCCCGTGCCCGTGCGCAATCTGCGCGCGTACCCGTACAAAATCTACTGGCCCCCGGCGCATGCGGGGCCGATTCAATAATCAAATTGATATCAATAGGAATTTTCGTGAATCCTGCGGGCGCGGGTTACGGTTTCATCACATCGCGCAGCCAGCGGCGCATGTGGTGGGACATGCTCGGGTTGAAGAGGATCACGCTCAAGTGGCCGTGCACATAGCGTTCGTAATAGGGGCGCTGCCAGGCTTTCCAGAGCCGGTCCAGGGCCTCGGGGCTGACCATGCCGTCGTACTCGGCCATGACCAGGAAGATTTTTTCCGGCGGCATTTTCGGGGTCATGTTCTCGATGGAAATGCGCTCGAACACATCGCGGTGCTGCTGCACTTCGGCGTACATGCGCGGGTTGCGCTTGGCGAACTCGCGGCCCAGGGGCGTGTTGGTGAAGAACTCGAAGAGGTTGGCCGGTGGCACCACGCACATCATGAAGTCCAGGTCCGGCGCGGCGCAGCCCACAAGCCCTGTGAGCATGCCGCCGTAGCTCACGCCGAACGCGCCCACGCGCTCCGCGCCCCGGCTCTTGAGCCAGTTGATCACGCATTGCACATCGCTCACGCTCTGCTTCATGACCTTGAGGGTGAGCACGGCGTCGTCGCTGAAGGTGTACTGGCCGTGGTGTGAGCCGTGCGCGCGGCGGCGCATGTGATAGGGCAGATCCACAAGCGCCGCATTGAACCCCTGGCGCACCAGGAAGCGGCAGTAATAATCGAAGAACGCGTAGCTCTCCATCTGCCAGCCGTGCAGAACCACCACCGCGGGCGCGTCCGGCCGTCCGTTGATTTCGTACAGGCGGCAATGCACGGTGTTGTTCTCCGGGTGGGGGGTGCGCACCAGGCTCTTGAAATGGAACCGCGTGAGGCTGTAGCCCATGCGCGCGGACACGGCGCGCACGGTCACTTCCGGAGTGCGGCCCGCGTTGGCGAAAAACTCGTACGGGTCGCTCACCGCATGCGTCTCCAGGTATTCGCCCAGGGTGCAGTCGTGGAACACGCGCGGCTTGCTCCCTTTGCGCGCTCCCATGTACGCGTAGGAAATTCCGTCCAGAACTTTTGCAAACTCTCTTTGCAGCATGGTTCGTCAAGTATACGCCGCCGCCAGGGAAATAGCCACAGAAAAACAAAGACATGCGCGGCGGACATGCAAATGCCTTGCGGCGTGCGCCCTTGCATGCGCCCATAAAAACCGTATAGTATCTCATAACCTGCGATTTTGTGTGCCCGGCCCCTCTCCGAATCGCGCGATTGGACAGCGGTTTTATGGATCTTCAATTTCAGGACTGCCACGATCTGGACCGGCTCCCCTGGTTCGAGCACAACAGCGAGGGCCGCCTTGTGCTGCGCGACCCCGCGGCTATCGGGCCTGTCATAGACTTTCACGCGCACCTGGGCTTCGCGATCTTCTTCTCGCCGCCCCTGGACCTGAACCGCCGCGCGCCCGAGACGCTCACCAACTTCCCCATGCGCGGCGTGCCCGTGGACCTGTCCGTGGAGTCCGGCCTCAACCTCGAAACCCACCGGCCGGGCCGCGTGGTGCAGCAGTACATGCGCTCCATGGTCACCAACCGCGGCGACCACGCCACACACACCGTGCCAAACCTGCTCTCGGACATGGCGGACATGAACATCGAGCGCGCCATCGTCATGGCCATTGATTTCCCGTTCGGCACGCAGAACTCCGGCGCCTACCTGCGGGCCATGCAGGGGCAGGGGGCGCTAACCCCGTACATCGCCATCAACCCGCTCAAGCCGGGCTGGGAAGCGCGCATGGACCGGCTCGTGGACGCGGGCGCGCGCGGCCTCAAAATCCACCCGTACTCCGAATTCATGACCAGCGACCACCCGCTCATCATCCGCATGCTGCGCCGCTGGGCGCGCACCGGCCTGCCCGTGCAGTTCCACACCGCGTTCAATGCTCTGGCCCCGGGTTTCCTTCAAATGCTCGCGCGCATGGAAACCTACGACAAGGCCATCCGCTCGTTCCCGGATACGGTTTTTATCCTCGGCCACGCGGGCATGGATTTCTATGACAAGGCCATCGAGTACGCCAACGAATACCCCAATGTATATCTGGAAATTGACGGCCAGCCCCCGGACAATCTGCGGCGCATCATTGACAGCGTGGACCACAGCCGCATCCTGTTCGGGTCCGACTGGCCCTTCTTCCCCGTGGCTCTGCCCCTGGCCAAGGTTCTGGTGGCCACACGCGGAGACCGCGCCCTGCGCCGCAGAATCCTGTACGACAACGGCGCGGCCCTGCTCCAGCGCTTCGGCGACATGCCGTCCCGGCAACAGGCCGCATCCGCGCAATAGCGGTTTCATCTTGTTCCAATTTGACAAAATTTCTCCCTTGTTCATACAATGAAGCTGGTCCCAACAGACCGTAATTCCTCGGTGGAAAACGGGTTTGCGCGGCTATGGCGGATTGCCCAAAGTGCGGCGTGGAGAACGCGCCGGACAAGAAGTTCTGCACCCAGTGCGGCGCAAGCCTGCCCGAGCCGGGCGCTGACGCAGCGCAGCAGAGATCCGGCATTCCGGCGCCGCCGCCCGTGAACCCCTTCCGGCAGGCGCAGCCGCCCGAAACAGCGCTCAAGCCGCGCAGCCCCAGGCCCCAGCCCGCACAGCCAGACCCTGAACCCCAAACCCGGGAAACCGGGGATTCCGCACAATTCCAGGCGATGGAAACGCCCGCGCCGGCAGCCCCCGCGCCCCTGGACAAGTCCGCGCTGCCTCCCATGTTTCAGCCGCCCGAACGGGACCAAAAATCCACGGCCCCGATGTCGCCGTCATTCACCATTGCGCCGGACACGGACGCGGAACAGGAGGGGGATGAAGACTGGGGCGCGGACCCGGGCGCAACGGGCGCGCGCTCGGATCCACAGGATTTGTTTCAGCGCAAGCCCTGGCTGGCGCGCGCGTTGGGGTTCGGGTGCGTGTTCCTTTTCGTGATACCCGTGGTCATTGCGCTTACAGTCAAGGCGTTCCGCAATCCCGCGCCCGCGCCGGGGCATGCAGCCGCCCCCGCAGCCGCAGTGCCCGCCCCCG
>JAGUYV010000280.1 GCA_020061125.1 bacterium
AAACGCCTGCGGCCCGGCGCCCTTCTATGGCGCGAGAACGACCCGGACCCCGTGTGCCGCGTGGCGGAAAAACGCGATGGCGGGGTTGCGATCTTCGATTGGCTGCGAACGGAGCCGGTCTTCGATTTCCTGGACCGCTGCGGCGTCACCCCCCTGCCCCCATATATCAAGGAGCGGCTCGACGACCGGGACCGCTACCAGACCGTGTATGCGCAGCGCACAGGATCCGCGGCCGCGCCCACGGCCGGGCTGCACTTCACGCCCGAAATTCTTTCAGCGCTCGAAGAAAGCGCGCACACGGAGCGCGTGACACTGCACATCGGTATGGACACCTTTCAGCCCGTGGCCGTGGACGACCTGGCGGACCACCGCATGCACACCGAGCACATCGAAATTTCCGAAAGCGCGGCCGCGGCCGTGTGCAATGCGCGCGATCAGAACCGCCGCGTCACGGCCGTGGGCACCACTGCGGTGCGCGCCCTCGAATCCTGGGCCGCGCATTGCATGCAGTCCCACGGAGAACTCCGCCCCCTTCCCCTGTCCGCGCGCACGGACCTGTTCATCCACCAGGGCCACACATTCCGCGCCGTGGACGCGCTGCTCACCAATTTCCACCTGCCCCGGTCCACGCTGCTGGTCATGATCTGCGCATTCGCGGGCCGCGAGAATGTGCTGCGCGCCTACGCCGAGGCCGTGGAACGCGGATACAGATTTTTCAGTTTTGGCGACGCCATGTTGATCCTCTGACCCTGTTTGCCATACAATAGTCCCGGAAATCACAAGTCCATGTTCGAGGTGGCCCCATGGCTGAACGCACCATGCTTTTCACCGGCGGCAACGGATTCATCGGCAAGCGCATCCTCGCCAATTTTCTGGAAAAGGACATGCGCATCATCCTGCTCACACAGGAAAAATTCATCGAGGAAACCGAGATTCTGATCAGCGACTTCGGGAACTTTCCCGGCTGCCGCGCGGAACTGGCCTACGCCGTGGGCGACATCACCGCGCCGGGACTGGGCCTGTCCGCCGCGGACATTGACGATCTGAAACTCAACTGCACGGACGCCTTCCACCTGGCCGCGGCGTACAATTTGGGGCTGAAGAAATCCGTGGGCGATCTCATCAATGTGCAGGGCACGCGCAACACCATGGAATTGCTCGCGGGCCTGCCCAACCTGCGCCGCCTCGGATACATGAGCACGACCTCCATCTCCGGCACGCACAAAGGCCTGTTCTCGGAGAACGACTTTGACGCGGGCCAGAAATTCAAGAACCATTACGAGTCCACCAAGTTCGAGGCCGAACGCATCGTGCGCGAGTACGCGGACCGCATTCCCACGGTGATCTTCCGCCCCACCATCGTGGTGGGCGACAGCCACAGCGGCGAAATCGAGAAGATTGACGGGCCTTACTACGGGTTCGTGATGATCTCGCGCAACCTGCACATAGCCATCCAGAAATCGGGGCAGACGAAATGCCACATAGCGCCCGTGGATTTCGTAACCGACGCCATCGCCGCCATCTACGAAAAGCCGGACGCCGCGGGCAAGGTCTTTCATGTGGGCGACCCGCAGCCCATGCTTTATGATGAATTTTTCGATCTGGTGTGCGAGCGCTGGGGCAAGTTCAAGCCCCTGCTCAAGCTGCCGCCAAAACTCATGGGCAAACTCCTCGAAGTGCCGGTCATCGAAAAAACCTTCGGCGTGCTCAAGGAATCGTTCCCCTATACGCACCTGCCCGTGGAGTATGGGTTCGACAACATGCTTGCCGCGCTCGAGGGCACGGGCCTGCGCTGCCCCACGGTCCCCGAGTATGTTGATGCGATGATTGATTATTACAAAAACCATCTCAAACCGGCGGCGCTCAAGAAACATCGCTGGTGACGCATGCCGCGTTTTCGCGCCCGGACTTCGCGTCGCAAATCTTTTTTCCTTATACTAGCGTGTTATGACGGACCAGGATAAGCGCTACCGCGCGTTCAGCGATTTTCTCAAGCAGACCCTTGGCGAAAAGGTTTATAAAATTTCCATTCATGCGGGATTCACCTGCCCGAACCGGGACGGCACCCTGGGCATGGGCGGATGCATCTATTGCAACAATCAGGGATTCAGCCCCAATACGCGACGCGCGCGCATGAGCGTGCGCGAGCAGGTGGACACCGGCATCTCCTACATTGAAAAACGGTACAAGGCCAAAAAATACATCGCCTACTTTCAGGCCTACACCAACACCTACGGCCCCTACGAACAGCTCAAGGCTGCGTATGACGAGGCCCTGGAGCGTCCGGATGTGGTGGGCCTGTCCGTGGGCACGCGCCCGGACTGTCTCGAAGACGATGTCCTGGAACTGCTCGCGGGCTACGCGGCCGGGGGACGCCATGTATGGATCGAACTCGGCTTGCAATCCATGCACGACGCGACTCTGGACCGCATCAACCGTCATCACACGGTGGCGGATTTCACGAACGCGGTCCGGCGCATCAAGGCGCATCCCGGCCTTCACATTTGCGCGCATGTCATTCTCGGCCTGCCCGGCGAGACGCGCGAGATGATGCTGCAATCGGCATCGTTCCTCTCGGACCTGGGCGTGCACGGCGTGAAGATTCACCTGTTGCACATACTGCGCGACACGCCGTTGGAAGATCTCTACAACCAGGGCAAGGTACCGATCTTCAACCGCGGCGAATATGTGTCGCTGGTGTGCGATTACCTGGAACTGCTGGATCCCGGCATGGTGATCCAGCGCCTGACCGCGGACGGGCCGTCCAGCATTCTGATCGCGCCCCAGTGGGCCATGGAAAAGAAGAAGACCGTCGAGATGATCACACAGGAACTGCGGCGCCGGGATTCGCGCCAGGGCGCGCGCCGCCTGGGTTCATCAGCCCCTGCCCGGCCCTGACCGGCGTTTTCCTTTTTCTTTTAAATTGACGATGCATCACAGCCTGGAGTACACTAGAATCGTGCTCTGGAGTACTGGCTTGAAACACTGAATGCATACGCTCAAACCGATCCTTGTTCTCATATTGCTGACGGCCTGCGCCTCCTCGTGCGGCCCGGCCCATGCCGTTGCTTTCACGGACAGCGGGCAGTCCCTGGCATGGGGTTCCCTGCAATACGGCGTTCTATCGGATCTTGACGGCGACGGTTTCGCGGACATCGTGGTGGCGCGAGACGGCGCAAACACCGTGTGGATGAACGACGGGAGCGGCGCATTCTCGAACAGCGGCCAGAACCTGGACGCAAACGACACGCGCGGCATCGCGGTTGCGGATTTCGACAACGATGGGGATCTGGACCTGGCTTTCGGCAACGACGACGCGGGCATGTCCGTGTGGCGCAACAACGGGGCCGGTACATTCACGGACACCGGGCAAACCCTGGGCGCGGGGGCTTGCGTGCGCCTGGCCGCGCTGGACATTGACAACGACGGCGACATGGACATCTTCGAGGCCCGCAGCGCCGCGCCCAAAGGCAGGTTCTGGCTCAATGACGGCTCGGGAGCATTCACCCTGTCATCAGAAACCATTGCCCCGGACACGGCATGGCATGTGAAGGCCGCGGATATGAACGCCGACGGATACGATGATTTGATCATCGCCACGACTGTGAACATCACGGTTTATTACAGCGACGGCGAAGGCGGGTTCGACACATCCGACACCGTGGCCGCCACTGGTGAAATCCTGTGCATTCACGACTATGACGCCGACGATCAACCGGACATCGCGAATTTCTCCACCACCGGAGATAACGCGCTGTTCAAGGTCTGGGCCTCTCCATTCCAGTTCTATCAAGACAAGGGCCAGTCTTTCGGGGATTACAATTCTGGCGGATGCGCGGCCGCGGACCTGGACAACGACGGGGATGTTGACCTGGCGCAATCCGGCGCGGATGTTCCCACGCCTACGCGCTTCTGGCTCAACGATGGCGTTATGTCTTTCTCCGCAGCCACGGATACTCTTGCGCTCGGCCCCGCAACAATTCTCGGCGCATCGGATGTGGACGGAGACGGCGACGCGGACCTGGTGTTCCATCCCCTGGCCGGAAACGGGCTTGTATATCTGAACCAAACCGCTGACGGCGGCAACGCCAACGCCGCGCCCTCGGCCCCATCGTCCCTGTCCGTGCAGACCGCGGGCGAGTTCGAGCGCACGCCCTCGCTCCAGTGGTCGGGCGATTCCGACGACACCAGCCCAGCCGGGCTTTTGTCTTATGAGTTGCGTATCGGCACAGCGCCGGGCGCGTATGACGCGCTGTCGTTTCTTGCCGCCGAGGAACCACCGCGGCTGCGCAAAAGCCCGTTCAAGCCCCACGCCCTGGCGGACGGCGATTACTACTGGGCCGTGCGCACCGTAGACGCCGCGGGCGCGCGTTCCGCGTGGTCCGCGGAAAGCTCCTTTTCGATTTCCTCTTATTTGTGGCGCAAAAGCAACCCTGTGATAGTCCCTTCGACTTCCGAGACCATGAACCTGATCGCCGCGGACGCTGACGGCGACGGGGCCGTTGACATCATTTCCGCGTCCTCGAATGCGGCACGGCGCGGAATTTTTCTGAACCAGGGCAACGGCGATCTTGAGGACAGCGGCACGGTTGTTTCGTGCGAAGCCGCGCGCGCCGCGGATGTGGACGGCGACGGGGATCTGGACCTTGTGTGCAACAACGATGTGTATGTGAACGGCGGCGGATTGTCGTTCACGGCATCCGGTCAGAGCCTTGGCATGGACGGCCTGTGCGTGGCGGACCTCGACGGCGACGGCGATTCGGACATAGCGGGTGGCGGCCCGCGCCGTGCGTATTTGAACAACGGTTCGGGCGTGTTCGGCCCCACCCTCGAGGGCGCATTCGGCTCATGCGTGATCGCCGCATGCGGGGATCTGGACGGCGACGGCGACGACGATGTTGCCGTGAATCCATGCGGCGAATCATCGGTTTCCCTATGGAAAAACGACGGCAAGGGCGGGTTCGGCGCTGCGCCATGGCAGACGCTGACTCTGGAAATGGACCCAACGGCCCTGGAACTTTTGGACCTGGACGGCAACGGATATCCCGACATTGTGTACAACACGGGCGCGCCGCTTATGAATAACGCGGGTTCGTTCACCGCGGGATCTGGTTCTCTGAATCCGGGACTGGCCCCCCTTGGCATGACACTCGGAGATTTGAACAACGATGGCTGGATTGACGCTTATGTGACCGCTGCGGGCACAAGCATTCCAAGATTGAACAACGGCGCCGGCGGATTCCAGAACGCAACGGAGTATTATCTCTATGAAACCGGCAAGTATCCGGCCGCGGCCGCAGCCGCGGACATTGACGGAGACGGGTATCTCGACATCGTCACTTCGGGCGGGTCCACTTTTTTCAATGATGCGTTCGACGGCCCCCCGGCGCCCGCAGCAGCCAACACGCCCCCCGCGGCCCCGACGCCGGTGGCTCTCCCGGACACCGCCACCTCCACCATTACATTCGCCTGGACCCAGGCAACAGACGCGCAGACTCCTGACGCGCACATCACTTACAATGTGCGCATCGGCACGGTCAGCGGCGGCAACGACATCCGCTCGGGCGAGGCGCCCGTTGGCCCGGGGCGTGCGGGCGCGGCCGAAACCCTCACTTTGAAAAATCTGCCCGAGGGAACCATCTACTGGTCCGTACAGGCTGTGGACACGGCCTGGGCCACCTCCCCTTGGTCCGCGGAGGATTCTTTTGTCATCTCCATCCCCTTCGCATTCACCGAATCCACGGCCACTCTGCAAACCGCGAACACGGCCTCGGTGTTTCTGGCCGATGTGAATTCCAATGACGCGAACGGCCTTGGCGATGTGATCACGGCCACAGAAAACGGGGCGGCCGTGGCTCTGAACGCAGGGAACGGAACCTTCTCCGCGCCGTCGAATTATGGGACCGCTGCGCCCTCGTGCGCTGTGGGCGCGGACCTCGACGGCCAGCCGCCATCCTCGGGAAACGGCGCCACGGATTTGATCCTCTGTTACAACGGCATGAATACGGTCATGCTCAACAACGGAGACGGGACCTTCAGCGCCACCACGGTGAGTTTCGGCGCGGGCGACACATCTTCGGCCGCGGCGTTCGATGCGGACGGAGACGGCGACAACGACATTGTTTTCGGCAACCGCACGGGCGCAAGCACGGTCTGGATTAACAACGGAAACGCCACCTTCACGCAGGCGGCCGGCAGCCTCGGAAGCAACACGGTCAACGCCGTTGTTCCCGGAGATGTTGACGGCGATGGAGACACGGATCTGATTCTTGTGATCAATGGCGATAATTTGCTTTTAGTCAACGACGGAGACGGCGGTTTCACGGACAGCGGGCAGACTCCTGGCGCGGGCGAATCCCTGTCCGGCGCGCTCGTGGATATTGACGCGGACGGAGACCTGGATTTCATCGAGGGCCGTTCCGGCGCAACCCGCATCTGGCGTAACAACGGCGCGGGCAGCTTCACGGATACCGGCGCCGCGCTCGGCGCGGGAGACACCGTTGCCATCGCGTACGCGGATTTCGACAACGACGGGGACTGGGACTTTTTCGCGGCCAACAGCGGCTCGGCCTCCAAACTGTGGCTCAACAACGGCGCGGGCGTCTTCTCGGACTTCGGTTCGGATTACGCGGCCGCGGACATAGTGACTTCAGCCAGGGCCGCGGACCTGGACGGCGATGGCGATGTGGACATCTACCTCGGCATCCAGGGCCAGGACAAAATCCTGTTCAACAACATCGCCGACGCATCAGGCGGCATCAGCCCGAACTCGCCCCCTTCCGCTCCCTCCGTCATCGCCGTTGGCAACCCCTCCCTGACCACCATCACCCTCGAATGGACCGCCGCTTCGGATGTCGAGACCCCGGCAAACCAGATTTCGTACAATGTGTGCGTTGGTAAAACTTCGGGCGGAGGCGAGGTCATGGCCTGCCGGAACGGCATCGGCCCGGGCAATGCGGGCGCGGCCTTGAGCCACACCATCGGAAATCTCTATCCCGGAACCTATTACTGGTCCGTGCAGGCCGTGGACGGCGCCTTTGCGCGATCCGCATTTTCCGCTGAAGACATCTTCAACAATATCGCGCCTTTCGACGACACGGAACAGACCCTGGGCAACTCCAAGACTCGCGGCGCGTTCGCCGCGGATGTCAACATGGACGGGGACATTGATGTGATCGCGGGCGCGGACGGCGCATCCACCCTGTGGGTCAACGACGGCGATGGCGCGTTCACAAATTCCGGCCAGAATCTCGGCACGCACAGCACCATCGCCGCGTTCGGCGGCGACTTCGACAACAACGGATATGTGGATCTGGTCAAGGCCGAATACAACGGCGCGGCCCATGTGTATCTGAATACAAACGGCATATTCACGGACACGGGGCAAACCCTGGACATGTCCGGCTCCAATGTATACGGCGTCACGGGCATTGACGCGGACGGCGACGGCGACATGGATCTTGCCTTCGCCACATACGGCAACAACAGACTCTTCATCAACGACGGCTCGGGCGCATTCACGGACTCCGGCGAACCCATGCCCGGCACCGTGTCCAACAGCTTGGCCGCCGCGGACATAGACGGCGACGGCGACATGGATCTCCTCGACGCCACTTCCTCGGGCATCAAAATCTGGACCAATGACGGGTTCGCTTCCTTCACGCTCCAGTTCGCAAGTTACGGGACCAACGCCACCGAAGTGGCGGTTGCGGATGTGAACGGCGACGGCATCCCGGACATCATCCGCGGCGGCTCGCTCGGCACCAACATCTTCACGGGCAACGGCAACGGCACATTCAACGACACCGGCGCGACCCTGTCCACTGCAGCGAGCATTTCTTCCCTGCATGTCGTGGACGCGGACCTGGACGGCGATTTCGACATCCTCGCCGCCACCAATCAGGGAACCTACCTGTTTCTGAACGACGGCACTGGCGCGTTCACGGATTCGCAACAGCGGCTCGGTCCCAACGATACGCGCGCCATCGCCGCAAGCGATTTCGACGCGGACAGCGACCCCGACCTTTTCGCTGGAAACTACAACCAGCCGGACAAAGTCTGGGAAAACTGGCGCATCAGCTCCGGTTCTCCGATCAGCGCCAACACCAC
>JAGUYV010000203.1 GCA_020061125.1 bacterium
CGGGCCGCAGGCGTTTGCCCGGCCGCGCCAGGGTTCGCCACAGGCCGGGCGCGCCAGGCTCCGGTTCAAGGAACAGGACTTCGATGTCCGCGCCCGTGTCCTTTTTCAGAAACACCCTCGCCGGAAACACGCGCGTGTCGTTGAATACCCACAGGCCGCCGGGGTCCACGAATTCGAGGATGTCGCGGAACGCAAGATGGCGGATTTCTCCGGAGTTGCGGTTCAGCACAAGCATGCGGGACGCCGCGCGATCCGGCAACGGTGTTTGTGCAATCAATTCACGCGGCAGATTGTATTCGTAAAGAGAGATGGGTTCCCGGTGCATGGCCAGTTACTTCCGGAACAGGCTGAACGCCAGGGTCAGAATGATGCTGATAATGATGCAGGTGACCACCGGGAAATAAAACGAAAAATTGCCGCGGCGGATCATGATGTCGCCCGGCAGTTTGCCCAGGGGCAGGAATTTGTGCCCGAAGGTGAAGAGAAGGCCGAGGAGAACGAGGACCGCGCCCGCGGCCAGGAGCAGTTTGCCAAGGGATTGCGGCATGGCGCTTCAGCCCTTGAGTTGATCCAGAATCAGGCCGCGTCCCTTTTCGAGCGCCTCCGGGATTTTTGAGGCGTCTTTTGCGCCGGCCTGGGCCATGTGCTTTTTGCCGCCGCCGCCGCCGCCCGCGACCTGGGCCACATCCTTGATCAGTTTTCCCGCGTCGAATCCTTTGGCCACCAGATCGTCCGAGAACGCGGTCAGGAACATGACCTTGCCCTGGCATTCGGCCCCGAGCGCCACGGCGTAGGATTCGGCCTTGACCTTGATGTCGTCGTACACCGAGAGCATCGCGTTGCGGTCCGCATCGTGCAGTTGTTTGACGAGCACCACGGCGCCGTTGACCTGTTCCGCGCCGTCCAGAAGCCCGGCTGCTTCCTCTCTGGCTCTGGCTTCCTTGAGCTTGCGCAGTTCCTTGTTCAGCGCGTCCCTGTCCGCAGCCAGGGACTGCACGGCGCGGGGAAGCTGGTCCTCGGGCACGCGCAGAACCGCGGCCGCCTCGGACAGAGTGTCCAGGCGCGCATTGAGGTATTCGATGGCGCGCGGCCCGGCCAGGGCCTCGATGCGCCGCATATTCGATCCGATGGCGCGCTCGTCCACGATCTTGACCGGGCCGATGAACCCGGTGTTGTGGACATGCGTGCCGCCGCACAGTTCCTTGCTGAAATCGCTGATGGAGACCACGCGCACCTCATCGCCGTATTTTTCGCCGAACAGGGCCATGGCCCCCTCGTTCTTGGCGCTGGCGATGTCCTTGACCTCGGCATGCACGGGTTCGCATGCGAGCACGCGCGCATTCACGATTTCCTCAATGCGCCGCAGTTGCTCTGCGGAAACCTGTTCATTGTGCGTGAAATCGAAGCGCAGCTTGTCCGGGCCGACGAAGGAACCGGCCTGGGCCACATGTTCGCCGAGCACGGCGCGCAGGGCCGCGTGCAGCAGGTGCGTGGCCGTGTGGTGGCGCATAATGTCGTCGCGCCGCGCAGTGTCCACGGACAGGGTCACGGCCTCGCCGGTCTTGAACGATCCCTGCGTGACTTCGCAGCGGTGCACCATGATTTTCCCGTCCACCACGAATGTGTCTTTGACCGCTGCCTTGCCGCTCGGCGACGAGACTTCGCCTGTGTCGCCGATCTGCCCGCCCATCTCGCCGTAGAACGGGGTGGATTCGGTGACAATGTCCACGGTGTCGCCCTCGGAGGCCGCATCCACGGCCGTTCCGTTCACCACCAGGGACACGATTTTCGTGTCTTCGCTCAAGCGGTCATAGCCGTGGAACGCGCCCGCGCCTTTGTCCTCGGCCGCGGCGCGGTACACCGCTCCCGCGTCCTCCACGAACACATCACCGTCCATCTTGGAACCCTTGCGCGAGCGGTCCCGCTGCTCGGACATGGCCTCGTTGAATTCATCGCGGCTCACGCCTGCGTACCCAAGTTCCGCAACGATGATCTCCGTTTCCTCGATGGGAAGGCCGTAAGTGTCGTAAGCCGTGAACGCCACGCGCCCGTCTGCGAGATCGCCTGTTTTTTTGGCTTCGCCGATGTGCGCCATGAGGAAGTTGCGGCCCTGTGTGAGGGCTTCGGCGAACTGCTCTTCTTCCTTTTTGATGATGTTCTGGACGAACGCGAGTTTTTCCACGATCTCGGGATACTGCTTGCCGAGAGTATCGGCCACGGCGTCCACGGCCTGGTTCACGAATGCCTGTTCCACGCCAAGGGCGCGGGCGTTGAGCGCGGCGCGGCGCAGGATTTTGCGCAGCAGATAGCCGCGGCCCTCGTTGGACGGAAACACGCCGTCGCAGATCAGGAACGACGCGCCGCGCAGGTGGTCGGCGATCACGCGGAACGGCACGGGGTTGTCCGCATAGTTCTTGCCTGTGATCTGTTCCAGGCGGCCGATGATGGGCATGAACAGATCAGTCTCGAAATTCGTGGGCGCGCCCTGGAGCACGGAGGCCACGCGCTCGAGGCCGCTGCCTGTGTCAATGTTCTTGTTGGGCAGGGGCGTGAGCTTGCCCCCGTCGTGGCGCTCGAACTGCATGAACACCAGATTCCAGATTTCGATGTGGCGGTTGCAGTCGCAGGATGGGTCACAGTCCGGGCGGCCGCATCCGCGCTCGGGTCCGAAGTCGTAAAAAATTTCCGAGCAAGGGCCGCAGGGTCCGTTGGGTCCCTGGGAGGGCGCTCCCGCGGGCCAGAAGTTTTCGTTTTCGCCGAAGCGGAAAATTCTCTCGGGCGGGATGCCGATTTTGTCTTTCCAGATGTTGTACGCCTCGTCGTCTTCGAGGTACACGGAAATGCGCAGGCGGGCCGGGTCAATGTTGAGGTGCTCTTTGCCGGTGAGGAATTCCCAGGCCCAGGTGATGGCGTCTTCCTTGAAGTAATCGCCGAACGAGAAATTGCCGAGCATCTCGAAGAAGGTGTGGTGTCGCGGTGTGCGGCCCACTTCCTCAATGTCCTTGGCGCGCAGGCATTTCTGGCTTGTGGTGAGGCGCGTGCGCGGGGGTTTCTTGAGGGCCAGGAAATAGGGCTTGAACTGGACCATGCCCGCGCTGGTGGTAAGCAGGGTGGGGTCGTCCGGCACCAGCGAGGAACTGGCGTGGCGCAGGTGCCCCTTGGACTCGAAAAAAGCGAGGAATTTTTCGCGGATATCCTGTGACTTCATGGACCTGAATCCTTTCGGTATGCGGCCGGGTTCTGCGATATGGAACCGTGCCTGGCCGCGGAGGGGCGCGGCCCGTGGCTCTGGGGGACGATCCGGCCCGGCTACTTGCTTAGAATGCGTTTGAGTTTCAGAAGGGCCTGGGCCTGCAGGCGCGATATCTGCATCTGCGACACGCCCATGAGTTTGGCGATCTGCGCCTGGGACAGGTTCTTGAAATAGCGGTTGAAGATTACGAACTTCTCATCGTCCTTGAGCTGTTTCAGCCCGGTCTGCAGGCTCAAGCGGTCGCTCAACATCTCGATTTTGCGGTCGAAGGTGCCGACCATTTCCGCGAGCGTGGTGGTGCCGTCGCCCGCGGTGTTGTCAATTTCCTTGTCCAGGGACACCACATTGTACGACTGGAGCGCTTCGTGCGCCTCGAGGATTTCTTCAACCGTGTACCCGGTGTAATTGGCGATGTCCTCGTAGGTCGGGGGGCGGTCCAGTTCCTTGGTGAGGTGTTCCACGGCGCGGGTCACATGGATGTTGATGTCCTTGATGCGGCGCGGGACTTTGATGGACCAGGTCTTGTCGCGGAAGAAGCGCTTGATTTCACCCAGGATGGTGACCGTGGCGAAGGTTGTGAACTCCGCGCCCTTGTCCGGGTCGTAACGGTCCACGGCGTTGATCAGCCCGAGCGTGGCCACCGAGGAAATGTCCTCGTGCATCTCGCTTCTGTTGGAGAAGCGCTTGACGAAGAACGGCACCAGGTGCATGTGCATGTCAATGAGTTTTTCACGGATCGCGGGATCGCGCGTTTCCAGAAACTCGTCGAACAGGGCGTCCGCAGCCGAGGGTTTGTGTGTGTTTTGCGGATCGGTCAAAGCCGGGAAATCCTTCAGCCTTTGAGAGATTTGAACATGGTTACCGTGGTGCCCGTGCCCGGCTGCGCGGACACCTGCACATCGTCCATGAGAGTCTGGATGAGCAGGAACCCGAGGCCGCGCTCGTCGTTGGCGGAGTCCGGGGCCGCGCCGTCCGAGGCTTCGAACCCTTTGCCCGTGTCGCTGACCTCGAAGGCGAGCCGGTCCTGGTCGTGCCAGCAGCGGATGGTCAGAGAACCCTGCTCGTCCGGGGCGAAGGCGTACTGCATGGCGTTGTTGCACGCCTCGGACACCGCAACCTTCACATTCTCGACTTCCTCGATGTTGAAGGGCAGGCGGGACATGTAGCCCGACACCAGGAGCCGCACCACGCGCAGAAACTCGGGCTGGTTCGGAACCCTGATTTCAACCAGAGATTGCTGGGCGCCCGTTATGCCAGTCATGGGCGTGGCCCTCCCTTACTGGAATTTGGCTGCGGCCTCATCCACGGTTTTGTAAATCGCGAACACATTGTGAAGGCCCGTGATGTTGAACAGGTTGGCGATGCGCTCGGAATCGAACACCAGCGACAGCTCGCCCGCCTTTTCCGCGCAACGGCGCTTGATGCCGATCAGGATGCCAAGCCCGGTGCTGTCTATGTACTTGACATTGTTCAGGTCCATGATAATGCGCGCTTCCCGTTCCTGCTCGATGACCTGTGTGACGCTTTCCTTGAGCTGCTTCACGCTGTACAGGTCAATTTCTCCGGTTACGGCCATCACGATGTGGTTGTCTTTTTTCGAGATCTCGAAACTCAAGTCCATGGCTGCCTCCTTTGCCCGAAGGCCGGGGGTTCTGGTTTCGCGGAAACGCGCTTGATCCGTTTCCCGCAGGAGCGTTATTCAGTATATCTCATCAATTAATATGTGACAACACATACAAATCAAGCACGATTGCCGCGGCGCACGGGGCAATTCCCTTGTCCCGTGCGCGGCCCGCGCCTATAATTTGTTCGTACGCTCCGGAAAAGCATGAACAGGAGAATGTGCTCAATGGAAACTCCCGGATCCCGCCCCAATGTCCCGCTCCTGGCCGCCATGGCGATCGTCGTCGGCTTGTCCGTTTACGGGTTCTACACCTCCCTGCACCTCATGGACATCCATTACCGCCAGCCCGGCCGCACCGCGCAGTTTTTCGAGGATTTCCCATTTCTGAAATTTTTGGAACCCGGCGTGCCCAAGAAATACAAAGTGCCGGTTCCTGAAATTGACGAGGCCGTGAAAGTCAAGGACACGGCCGAGGAAGAACTGCAGCACAGCTACAATGTGTTCGCGGGTCTGGAAAATCCCGGCCCCGCGGCGGAGGGCCAGGGCGGCGCTGCGCCCATTGACGATCCGTATGCGGACATTCAAAAGCAGAATCCCAAAAAATGGCTCGAAGAGCAGAAGCAGGCGCAGGGCGGCGAAGTCTGCGACATCAATGAGAACTGGAGCTGCAAAAAAGTGGACCAGAGCAAACATTCATCCGTTGGCGGAATCGCTGTGTCCGCCATCGGAGCCGCGGGGTATCTGGCGCTCCTTGTTCTTGGAATCGTCGCGCTCGCACAGCGGCCCACGGTTCCCAATCTCACGGTTGCGTTCATCTGGACTGGCACGATCATCGGGTTTGCCTACTCGATATATCTCACATATCTGGAAGCATTTGTCATTGGGGTTTTTTGTCCTTATTGCGTGGCGTCGGCGCTGGCCATGGCCGGGATTTTCGCGGTCATGTTCGCCCTGGCCATTGTGGAAGAGCGCAGGGCGTAAGGCGGGCGCGAACACGGCGCAAATGTCCCGCGGCGTTGATTTTTCCCGCAAAGCATTATGGGGTTGCCACAGTTGCTGGCGGCGCTGTTTGATTATTGCTGAACAGTCGCGCAGCCCATCTTTGGCTTTTCTTATGAATCCGTGAATAGCACTCGCAACGCTTTGTCCTTGCGGGGAAACATTATCCGTTGATTCTCCGACATTAATGTAAGCGCAACGCGAAGGGGAGATCACGGTGATTGAACGCCTGGACGCATTTCTCACGCATCTCAAGAACGAGAGGCAGGCGTCGCCGCACACGCTTGATGCATACAGCCGAGACCTGGCGCTGTTCATTCATTTCATGGAAGACAATGGATATTCTGCGGACGCTGCGTCCGTGACGGCGCGGCAGGTGCGCCATTATCTGGGCGCCATGCGCCGCGACGGCCTGGGCGCCACCACCGCCGCGCGCCGCCTGTCCGCGCTGCGCACCTTTTTTAAATATCTCAAAAAGCAGGGTGTGGTGGAATCCAACCCGGCCGCGCTCGTGGAATCCGCGCGGCGCGAGCGCAAACTGCCCGAGCACCTGTTCGACGCAGAAATGCGCGCTCTTCTGGAAGCGCCTGAAAACAGCTCTCCCTCCGGGCTTCGCGATCGCGCCATGCTCGAACTGCTTTACGCCACGGGGTTGCGCGTGAGCGAACTTGCGGCCCTGGACGCGGACGCCCTGGCCGGAGACGAGGGCCGTCTGCGGGTGCGCGGCAAGAGGGGCAAGGAGCGGGTGGTGTTCGTGGGCGGCGCGGCGCGGGATTCGGTGCAAGCCTATCTGGTCAATGCGCGGCCCGCGCTCTTGGCGGATCCCGCGGAAACGGCCCTGTTCCTGAACCGGTCGGGAGGGCGCATCACCGTGCGCAGCATCCAGCGCATGGTCAAAAAATACATCCGGGAAATCGCGCTGGCGCGCGACATCACCCCGCACTCCCTGCGCCATACTTTCGCCACGCATCTGCTCGAGGGCGGTGCGGACCTGCGCACCGTGCAGGGCCTGCTCGGGCATTCAAGCCTGTCAACTACGCAAATCTACACCCATGTGACCAACGAACGGCTCAAGGATGTGCATGCGCAGACCCATCCGCGCGCGTGACGCGAGCGCCCGGCGCGGCGGATAGGCCGAATCGAAAATGCTCCGGGTGATTTCCAAAAAACCATTTCGAAGCCAATTCCATGTATATATGATATATTTTGCGTGTCCGGTTTTTGTCCGGATGGCGGCGGATTCGCATATTGTTAGGTGACATCATATTATTAGGGATATGCCGGGCGCATCGGAGCCGCCCGTTGAAATGGGGATTTGATGAACAGGATGATACCGGCGAACCTGCCGGCGCATGTGCTGCTGCAGGCCATGGCCGCGAATTTCAATTTCAGGCCGCGATACAGAAAATATTTGAAAAGCACCACGGGCTGGATTGATTTTTCCGTGGGGTTCCGCACGCGCGCCAATACCATCGCCCAGACCATCAGATTCAGAGGCGGGCGGGCCGCAGTTCGCCCCCGGGTTCTGCGCGACGCGGACGCGGTCATCGTGTTCGAGGACGACGCGGCTTTCCTGGACATGTTGAGCCATTCGTCCGAGGAAGTCATGACCATGATGCTGCGCAACCGCATCCGCGTGCAGGGCAATCATCTGTGCGTGCTGCTGTTCTACTTTCTGATGTCCCTGATCATCGAGGAACTCGAAGGCAACGGCATTTCCCTCAACGGCCGCAAGGCGGCCCGCAACGGCAACAAACCCGGCGATGCGTTTTCCCTGCCGGAGCGGCCGGCCATGCGGCGCAAGGCGGTTCTCACAACCGGCAGGACCGGACCCGGCGTCAAGTACCTCGAAGACCCCTATCTGTCCGGCTATTCCATCGAAGATTTCCCGCGACTCGGCCGCTTCTTGGCCGCGCATTTCAACACCCTGCCCGAGGTGTGCCCGGAGCGTGCAAAACTGCTCACGGACTGGTACAGCCGGCACGGTTTCGAGAAAAAGCGCAGCGGCGAACCCTGGATCCCCGAACTGCGACAGGCGCACGCTTTCAAATATCTCATGGAAAACAAACAGCCCATCATCCGCGACGAGGATCTGATCGCAGGAACCACAACCACCATGCCCATCGGCGCGGTCATGTATCCTGACTCCCAGGGCATGTTCATCTGGCCCGAGCTGCGCACCATGTCCACCCGCGAGATGAACCCCTGCCGCATTTCCAAGCACACGGCCAAAGTCCTGCACCACCATGTGTTCCCTTTCTGGATGCGGCGCAACATCAAGTTGTGGGTCGGCGAAAAGTACGACAATCCCCTGTGCGAGCAGATTGGCGACCACCTCGTTGCGTACATTCTTTCCAAGAGCGTGGCCCTGTCGCACACCATCGCGGATTTCCCCAAGCTCCTGGCGCTCGGCACGCGCGGCATCCGCGACGAAATCGAGCGCGAGCTGGCTTCGAATGGCATTGACAAACAGAAACGATATACTCTCGAAGCCATGGAACTCTGTCTTGAAGGCGTGGACGCGTATGCGCTCAACCTGGCCGCGCATGCGCGCAAGCTCGCGGACCAAGAACTGAACCCCGCGCGCAAGACAGAACTTCAACGCCTTGCGCAAATCTGCGCCCGGGCGCCCATGAACCCTCCCGAAACACTGGACGAAGCCGTGAACGCCATCTGGATCGGCTGGGTGGCCCTGCACATGGAGAACACCAATGTGGGGCTGTCCCTGGGCCGCATGGATCAGTGGCTCCAGCCGTTCTTCGATGCGGACATGCGGAAATGCGAAACCCCGGAGCAGCGCGACGAGTGCATCAAGCACGCCATCCGCCTCGTGAGCTGCTTCTTCCTCCGGTGCACGGATCACATTCCGCTGTCCCCGGATGTTGGCAAGCATGTGGTGGGCGGCGCGCCCGCAAACCAGGCTGTGACCCTGGGCGGCGTGACCCCGGACGGGCGCGACGCGGTCAACGACATGACCTACATCTTCCTCAAGGTCACGGAAATGCTCGCCATCCGGGATCCCAATGTGAACGCGCGCTACCATCCGGGCGTCAACACGGACACTTATCTCAAGCGCCTGTGCGAGGTGAATCTGGTCACCACGGCTTCTCCTTCCATGCACAACGACACGGCGGTTATGACTTCTCTCGAGGAATTCGACTATCCCGTGGAGGAAGCGCGCGACTGGTCTTCCACGGGCTGCGTGGAGCCGACAATCTCCGGCAAGCACATCGGCCACACCGGCTGCATGATGATGAACATGGTGGCCGCGCTTGAAATGGCGCTCAACAACGGCCTGCACCCGCTCATGAACTGGGAGGTCGGCCCTAAAACCGGGCGCGTGGACAACGGCGCATTCCCGGATTTCGAGGATTTCTTCAACGCCTTCAAAACCCAGTTCGAGTTTCTGATCGCCAACGCGGTGCAGTACAACAACTATCTGGGCGAGGCGCACAGCGTCATGCGTCCCACGCCCCTGTTGTCCTCCATGATCTCCGACTGCATCGCCAACGGGAAAGATCTCACCAAGGGCGGAGCGAGACACAATTCCTCGGGCATCGCGTGCATCGGCCTGGCCGATGTCACGGACTCCATGCTCGCGATCAAGAAGTTTGTGTACGACGACAAATTCATCACCTTCGCGGAACTCAAGGACGCGGTGGACTCGAATTTCAAAAAGCACGCCATGCTGCACGCCATGATCATGAACAAGGCGCCCCGTTTCGGCACGGGCAGCCAGGAAGCGCTGGACATGGCCAACCGCATCACCAAGATCACGCACGATGCGTTTGCGTCGCACCGCAACTTTCGAGGCGGCATCTACACCACCGGATTCTGGTCCATGTCCAACCATGTGGCGTTCGGCACACTCACCGGCGCGCTGCCCTCGGGCCGCCTGGCCGGGTCCCCCTTCACCCCGGGCCTTACGCCACAGGCCTGCTCCACATCCAGTTTGCTCGACAACATCCACGATGTTGCGCGGCTCGACCCGCGCAACATGAACAATAACATCGCGTTCAACATCAAGGTGGTGCCCGCCGCGGGCGAGTCCCACGAAAAATCCGTGAACGACATTTTCTCATATGTGAAAACCTACTTCGACCTTGGCGGCATGCAGATTCAGCTCAATGTCGTGAACACCGAAACCCTGCGGGACGCCATGGCCCATCCCGAGAATTACCAGAATCTGCTCGTGCGTATTTCAGGATATAACGCGTACTTCACCACACTGACCAAGGAGTTGCAGCTCGAACTCATCCACAGAGCCGAGTTCGGGATATGATCATGTCCGGCGATTCTCTGATATTCGAAATCAAGCGCAATTCCCTGGACGACGGTCCCGGCATCCGCACGGTGATCTTTTTCAAAGGCTGCCCGCTGTCGTGCCCGTGGTGCCAGAACCCCGAGGGCCGCCGCCCGCGCGTGGACATCTCCTTCGACCGCAAGAAGTGCATCGGGTGCAAGACCTGCATCAAGGTGTGCAAGAAAAGCGCGCTGGACCGGCATCCGCAGTATTTCATCGAGCGCGAGAAGTGCGACCTCTGCTTCGAGTGCGCGGACAATTGCCCCACGGGCGCGCTGGCGCGCGTTGGGCGGCACATCCCGGTGCAGGAGATCGTGGACTCGGTGGTGCGCGACATCCCGTTTTTCAACACATCTGGCGGAGGCGTCACACTTTCCGGCGGTGAGGCCACGCTGTTCATGCCCTATGCTTCAAGCCTGTTGCAGGCCCTCAAACTTAACGGTGTCAGCACTTTGCTCGAAACCTGCGGGCACTTCGATTTCGACGCGTTCGACGAACTCATGTATCCCTGGCTGGACGCCATCTATTACGACCTGAAAATCCTTGACCCTGAATGGCACCGTAAAATCTGCGGCGTGCCCAACGACAGAATTCTCGCGAATTTTGAGCGCCTGCATGCGCGGGCGCTCAAGGGCGGCGTGCCCGTGCTGCCGCGCATCCCGCTGGTGCCGCGCCTCACGGCCGTGAAGCCGAACCTGCGCGCACTTGCCGCTTACCTCAAGAAACACCGCGTCAAGAAACTTTCCCTGCTGCCTTACAATCCATTGTGGCAGGATAAGATGATCATGGTCGGCATGCCCAGCGCCTACGAGCAGGCCGGCTGGATGCCCGAGCGGGACATCAAGCTGTGCCGCTCGTTCTTCAAGCGCTTCGAGCTTGTGTGAGCGCCGCAGGAATTGCCGAAAAGAAAACTGTGAAAGAAGGATCGCGAATCATGCAAGACAAAACATGGAACTACGAGGAATACTGCCGCCCGGACTTCGTGAAGATGCTCCGCGCTTTGAGGCTCGATGTGAATTTCATCAGGGGCCGGGGAGATTATCTGACTTATCTGAACGATAAGGGTGAGGAAGTGGAAGTGCTGGATCTGGCCGGGGGCATGGGTTCGACCCTGCTCGGGCACAGCAATCCGGCCGTGAATCAGGCGCTCATAAAATGCCTGCAGGACGGCGTCCCCATGCACACGCAAGGTTCAGTGCGAGAGTCCGCAGGCCTCCTGGCCGCGCGCCTCAACGAGCTGTATCCGGGCAAGACAAAGCGCGTCTGCATCTTCACCAATACGGGCACCGAGGCCGTGGAAAGCGCGCTCAAGCACGCCGAACTGTGCCGCATGAAACGATTCCTGGCCATCGGCAAGGATCTCAAGGCGCACCACAAGCAGATGCGCACCTGGTTCCGCAACAACACCGGCTACACACTGCCCGAGAAGTACCGCAACACGGGCTTCGACGCGCTTCTCACCGATGTGCTCATGCAGGGCCTGATTCTGGAGCAGCTTCCGCCCGTGGTGATCTCTACGCGCGGCGCGTTCCACGGCAAAACCACTTCCTCGTTGAGCGTCACGGGCAATAAGATGTACCGCGAGGCCTTCGCGCGCTTGAGCGGCATTCAGACCCGGTTCATTGACTTCAACAACGCAAAACAGCTTGAACGCACGCTTGAAGACAACTATTTCGAGATCAATAAAATCACGGTCAAGGACGGCGTGGTCAGCCTTGTCCCTGAAAAACATCTTAATGTTACGGCGTTCATCATGGAGCCGGTGCAGGGCGAGGGCGGCATTCATGTGGCCACGGCGGATTTCGTTAAAAATGTGGCGGCTCTGCGCAAGAAGCACGGGTTCCACTGGGTGGTGGACGAGATTCAGACGGGCATGGGCCGCACCGGCTCGTTCTTCGCCTTGGAGCATTACAACATTGATCATGACGCCGTGGACTATGTGCTGCTGTCAAAATCCCTGGGCGGCGCTGTGAGCAAGTTGAGCGTTGCCATGATCAGTGAGGAAGTGAGCGACCGAAACTTCGGTCTGCTGCACACCTCGACATTCGGCGAAGATGCGCTGTCCAGCGAGGCGGCCCTGGCCGCGGTTCGCGAGATCACGGCCAACGGCAATGAGGTGATCCGCAAATGCGCGGAGACCGGGGACTACCTCATGAGCCGCCTGCGCGATCTCAAGGAAGCGCATCCGGGCGTGGTCACGGATGTGCGCGGCGTGGGCCTGCTCGCGGGCGTGGAGTTCAATGTGCGGCGCAACGGCAAGTCCATCCTGTTTGCGGAACTCGCGGCCCAGGGCGGACTGGGCATGCTCATCGCCGGATACCTGTTCCACGAACACCACATCCGCACCCAGCCGCCGCTGAATTCCATCATCACCAAGAAACCCTCGAACATCTTGCGCATCGAGCCTTCCGCTTTCATCTCAAAAGAGGACATTGACCGGCTGGCGTTTGCGCTGGATCGCGCCTGCGAGATCGTGGAAAAATCCAACGCCTACGAACTCACAAAGTTTGTCGTTGGAAAGGAAACGCCGGGCGTGTTCGGCGATATCGAGGACTACTTCGAGCCGGCCGAGCCGAGCATCGAGGCCGCGGATTTCGAGGATGTGCGCCAGATGGGATTCCAGTTCCACCCCCTCGATGTGCACCAGGTCATGGAGGGGTTCGACGCCTCCCTATGCAAATTCTCCAAGGAGATTGATCCGGAAACCGGGCGCAGCGAGCGCGACATGTACTGGGATCGGCTGGTGCCCGTGCTGGGCGCTTTCGTGCTCAAGGTCATCAATTTGAAATCCCCGCGCACGGGCGACCGCGTGCGCGCCACACTTTTCGGGCTGCCCTACACCACGCGCCAGATGCTGGCCCTGCACAAGAACGATCCGCAGTTCCTCATTGACCGCATTCAGGAGGGCGCGGAGCGCGCCGCGTCCATGGGCGCACGCCTGTTCGGACTGGGCGCGTTCAACTCTATCGTCACACACGACGGCATGGATCTGGACGACACCAACATCTGCATCACCAGCGGCAACTCGTACACCGCTGCGCTTATCTGGCAGAGCATTCTGAAAGTGGCGGAATACGCGGAGCTGAATCTCGAAAAAGCAACCGCAGCCATCGTGGGCGCGGGCGGAAACATCGGCAGCGTCACCGCCAGCCTGCTCTCCGAGGACATTCCGCGCCTCATGCTTCTGGGAAGCAAAAAGGAAAAATCCATCGAGAAACTCCGCGCCACGGCGTGTTCCATCTATTCGGACACCGTGGATGTGCTGCGCTCCACCAAGCCCAAGGATCTGAAAGGCCTGCCAAAGGCTCTGGCCCAGGATCTGCTCGTGCCTTTCCTGCCCCTGTACGGCAAGGATTACATCTTCAACGAAGAGGCCATCACGCAGTACATCGAAGCCAATTACAAGGGCAAGGACCTGGAAGTGGGACGGCTCATCAAAACCATCTTCTTCCCGCGCTCGGCCCCGGACATCGGCGAGAAGGTCTATCTGGCCCTGCAGATCAAGCATGGCAAGGATCCCTACATTTCGTTGGACAACGATCTCAAGGCGCGCCTTGGCGAGGCCGACATTGTGGTGTCCGCGGTCAGCTCGGACCGCACCATCATGGAAGCCGACTGGTTCAAGCCCGGCGCCATCGTGAACGATGTGAGCCTGCCCACCAGCGTGTCGGACAAAATCTACAAAGAGCGCCCGGATGTGATTGCGTTCGAGGGCGGGGTGGGGCACCTGCCCGAGTACATTGACCTGGGCATTCCCGGCCTGGTGCCGGGCGCGACCCTGGGCTGCGTGGCCGAGACCTTCATGTGCACCATGATGAACATGATCGAAAATTACAGTTTCGGTCCCATCACCAAAAAGCAGGTTCTCAAGATCTGGGAGATCGGCAATATGCTCGGCTTCGGCCTTGGCGGCGTCAAGTACATGAGCGACAAAAAGCTCACCCGCAAAATCGCCAAGGAGATTATCGCCAAAGCCAGGGCGAGTTCTTGAGTCAGTCTGATAGCTGCGCGAGTTGACAAAGCAATGATAACCACAGTGGCCACGGAGTGCGCAGAGGGCGCGGCCAGTGGCTGCGCATGAAGTAAATTCTCCGCGAATCCGTGTCTCCGCGATGTCCTTTCAAATTTGGAAACAGCCGGCCGTTCAGGTTTTCTTTTCCTTGTGTTTAACTGCGGGAAAGAGGACATTGTTGAGGATGAGCCGGTAGCCCGGAGAGTTCTTGTGCAATTCCATTTTCGTGGGGCGCTCTCCCACCATGTGCGCGAAGTCCTCGGGGTCGTGCCCGCCCAGGAATGTGAAGCTGCCCGCGCCGCGGTTGCCGTGAACATATTTGACGCGGTCCGTGCCGGGCGTGTCGCCAAGCACCGCCACATCGTCCCGGATCAGGTCCCTGTGAAACGCCGTGGTCTGGCCCAGGAAGTCGTGCACGCTTGAGCGGTGGTTCTGAACGAAGATGGTGAGCACGGGGTCCTGCTTGGCGCTGAACTCGAACAGCTCGAAGTCCGGCACCAGCAGCGGGTTGCTCACATTGGGCGGCGTGATGTCTATGTCGGATATCTCGTAAATCAGTGCGTCCTTGACCAGAATGAAATCCGTGAACGCGAACGATTCATCGTATTGGAGCTTTTCGTCAACGCCGCGCGTGATGGGCGTACCGTCAATTTCCGGTGGCACGATATCAATGTCCTTAGCGGCGAGAGCCACATCCAGGCTGTCGGGCGCGGAGCACATGGAGAACAGAAAACCACCGGACTCGACATACGCGCGGATTCCGACAGCCACGGCGCGTTTGAGTTTCTGCACCGTGGGGAAACCCAGGTCGCGGGCCATGCTCTCCGCGCGCTGTACGCTTTGCATGTACCAGTCGGCGTTGCGGAACGATGCGTAGAACTTTCCGTACTGGCCGGTGAAATCCTCGTGATGCAGATGCAGCCAGTCGTATTTTGTCAAATCCCCGGCCAGGACTTCGCGGTCGTAAACGGTGTCGTAAGGGATTTTGGAATAATCCAGGGCCAGGCGCACAGCGTCGTCCCACGGTTCGTTTCCGGGGGTCACATAAACCGCCACCTTGGGCGCCTTTTCGAGGAGCACGACCTCGGCATTCATGCCCTGTATTTCGTGGTAGATGCGGTTGGCCGCGGATGCGTCAATGACCTTGTAGGACACGCCCATGAGCGTGGCGCGGTCCCGGATGTCCTGCGCGTCCGGGGCCATGAACGAGCCTCCGCGGTAATTCAGCAGCCACTGCACTTTGTATCCTCGCGGCGGCTCCAGGCCCCAATAGGCCACGCCGTATGCGCGCAGATGGTCGGTCTGCTGTTCGTCCATGGGCATGAGAATCATCGGCCCGTCCGCGCTCCATGTTTCTGCGCGCGCGCATGCACAGACAGCAATCAGAAACAGCATGAAAATGAATCCGGCGGCGCGGTTCATGGCACTTTCATTATAGCGGGTCCGGGAGATGCCTTACAGATTCAACATGGCTCGGGCGCCGTTGTTCATGGTGAACATTGCGCGATGGATCGCGAAGGCGACACGATTCCTGATTTGAGCATGATACACGAAACCGGAACTGGTTTCAGGTATTCGTTTCTTTAATCAGCAGATCGAGCTTGCGCGCGGCCGCGCCGGAGTCAATGCTCTGTGCGGCGCGTTGCACGCCTTTCTTCATGTCCGTGACCGCTCCTGCGGCCACAAGCGCGGCCGCTGTGTTCATCAGCACCACATCCCGCGCCGGGCCTTGTTCTCCGTTCAGCACTGATCTGATGAAGTCCGCGTTGTATTCCGCATCCCGGCCAGCAATGGATGCGGCGGACACGCTCTTCATGCCGAAATCCTCGGGTTTGATGGTGTAAGAGCGCGTGCGACCGTTCTTGAGTTGCGTGACCTGTGTGGGGCCGGTGATGGTGATTTCATCGTAACCGCCCATGCCGTGCACCACGAGCGCGCCGTTGCATCCGAGCTTTCCGAGGGCGCAGGCCAGGGGTTTTGTGAGCGCCGGCGAATACACGCCCAGCACCTGGGCCGTGGCGCCTGCGGGGTTGGTGAGGGGGCCGAGCACATTGAAGATGGTGCGGATTCCCACCTCGCGGCGCGGGCCGATGGCGTGCTTCATGGCCGCATGAAAGGTGGGAGCGAACAGGAAGCCGATGCCGATGCGCTCGATGCACGAGCGCACCTCGTCCGGTGACAGATCAATGTTCACGCCCAGCATGCGCATGACATCCGCGCTGCCGCACCCGCTGCTCACCGCGCGGTTGCCGTGCTTGGCCACGGTCACGCCCGCGCCCGCGGCCACGAATGCGCTGGCAGTGGAAATGTTGAAGGTGTTCATGCCGTCCCCGCCCGTGCCGCAGGTGTCCACCACCACGCCGGGCAGGAAATCTTTGTCCTGTGGGTCCACATTGCTTTTGCGGGTGCGGTGCGGTTTTATGGCCGCGGCCTGCGCACGCATGGCCTCGGCGCAGCCCGTGATTTCGTCAATGGTCTCGCCCTTCATGCGCAGGGCCGTGATGAAGGCGGCGATCTGCGCGGGCGTGGCCCGGCCGCCCATGATTTCGCCCATGGCCGCGCGCGCGTCCGCACGGGGCAGATTCCGCCCTTCCACAACGGCTGCGATGTATGTTTTGATCTTGATGTCGGACACGGGTCACGCTCCCCGGCGGTTGCAAAACGCATCGGCCGCCTTGTTTTTGATAGAGTTCCATTCTACCAGTTTTGCGGGACCGCGCAACCGCCCGCCGCGCAATTTGAAAGCCGCGGTTCCGATGGTTACAATACAGCAGATTTCGCAACGCGGGCGCATTCAGCCGCCCGGTGAAAGGAGCGCCGCAAATGGCCAAGCTCTGGGACAAAGGCAAGAACACCGACGCAATGGTTCTCGAATTTACAACCGGCAACGACTACTCCGTGGACATGAATCTGGTGCCCGCCGACATCCTCGGCAATATCGCGCATGTGCGCATGCTTCATAAAATCGGCATGTTCAACGACCAGGAACTCGACACAATCGAGCAGGGTCTCATTGACATTCTTGAGGACTACAAGCAGGGCAAATTCGAGATCACGCCGGACATGGAAGATGTGCACACGGCGGTCGAGAACGCGCTCACCGAACGCATTGGCGAACTCGGGCAGCGAATCCACCTGGGCCGCTCGCGCAACGATCAGTCCATCGTGGACATGCGCCTCTATGTCCGGGACATGCTGCTGCAGGTCACTGTGGGCGCTCTGGACTGCGCGGACACCATTCTGCACTTCGCGCGCCGCTGGTGGGACACGCCCATGCCCGGCTACACGCATACGCGTCCCGCCATGCCCAGCAGCATGGGCCTGTGGGCCGGCGCCATCGGCGAGCAGATCCTCGACGATCTCATGCTCACGGGCGCGGCCTACGCTATGATGGATCAGTGCCCGCTCGGCAGCGCCGCGGGCTATGGCGTGAACATCAAAATTGACCGCGAATTCACTTCCGGGCAACTCGGTTTCGCAAGGGTTCAGAACAACACTCTGGCCGTGCAGAACAGCCGCGGTAAATTCGAGCTTGCCGTGATCCAGTCCTGCCAGCACCTTATGATTGACTTGAGCCGCACGGCCGCGGACATCATTTTCTTCTCCCAGCCCGAACTCGGATTCATCACCATCCCGGACCATCTCACCACAGGCTCCAGCATCATGCCCCACAAGAAAAATCCCGATGTGCTCGAACTTGTGCGCGCAAAGGCCGCGGACATGAACGGCATTGCCGCAAGCGTCGCTTCCATGCTCACGGGCCTGGTTTCCGGCTACAGCCGCGATTTGCAGCTCACCAAAGAACCTGTCATCAAGGCGCTCGACATGACGCTCGCGTCCCTCCATATCATGAAGCGCATGTTCGAGGGCCTCGAAGTCAACGACAAAAAATGCGTCGCCGCATTCACCCCGGACCTGTTCGCGGCCGACGCAGCCAACGAGGGCGCAATCCAGAAAAACATTCCCTTCCGCAAGGCTTATAAAGTCGTGTCCGAGAACCTCGACAAGATGCAGATGGGCAACCCCAAGCTCATTTTCAAGAGCCGCACCCACCAGGGCGCGCCCGGAAACCTCAAGGTCGAGGACGCCCACAAGCGCGTGGATCTGCACCGTCTGGCCATTACGCACCGCATCAAGACCGGCGACGAGGTCATCAAGCGCCTGCTCACGAAAACCAGCCAGGGCGGACAGGATAAGCCCGCGGAATAACGCCCCGCCGCGCTGTTTTCCGTTACAATATCATTCATGAACCGGGGCAAGCCTTTTGCAGCCGTCTCACCCCTTGCGGTTCCCGTGGACGCCGTGTTCGACTATGCCGTGCCCCTGGAGCTTCAGGGCAAGCTGCGGCCCGGGGACATGGTGTCCGTGCCGTTCCGCAACAGGAACATCTTCGCCGTGGTCGTGAAGCTCAAGGATGCACCCGAGGTGGAGAAGGTCAAGCCCATCACCGGGCGCGTGGATGATTTCCGCACCTTCCCGCCAGATCTCATGCGCCTGTGCGCCTGGGTGTCGCAGGTGTTCCTGTGCTCCATGCGCGCGGTGCTCGACACTGTGTTCCCGTTCCAGAAAAGCATGCGCAAGCGCGGTTTTGAGGCCGACGCCTATCGCCGCCTCAAGCGCTCGCTGGTTATGAGCAAGGTGGTGAACCTGGTGCCCGAGGCCGTGGAATCCGCGCGCGCCCTGGGCTTCCCGGATCTCAAGCGCGCCAAATCGCAGCTTGCGGCGCTGGCCGCGCTTGAAGCCGCGGGCGGCTCCATGCCGCTGGCCGAATTGCTCAAGGCCGCCAACACTACGCGCGCGCCCGTGGATGCGCTTATCGAAAAAGGCTATGCGGCTCTCGCCTTCCTGCCCGCGCACATGGCCGTGGCCGGCGCGCCCGAGGCCGCCGAGCCGCAGCACAGCCTTTCCCCAGATCAAGAAGTCGCCTATCAGAGAATCACCCACGCCGTGACCGAGGGCCGCCACGAGGAATTCCTGCTGCACGGCATCACGGGCAGCGGCAAGACCGAGGTGTACATGCACGCGGCCGCGGAGTGCATTCGTCAGGGCCGGACCGTGCTCGTTCTCGTGCCCGAGATCGCTTTGAGCACGCAGATCATCCAGCGCTTCCTGCGCCGCTACATCGGCCGCATCGCCGTGTGGCACTCCATGCTCAACCTCACCGAGCGCCTCTACGAATGGGAACGCATCGCCTCGGGCCAGGTGGACATCGTGATTGGAGCGCGCAGCGCCGTGTTCGCGCCTCTCATGAGCCTGGGCCTGGTCATCGTGGACGAGGAGCAGGAGGCCGCGTACAAGCAGGACAGCTTCCCGAGATATCACGGCCGGCAGGCGGCCA
>JAGUYV010000346.1 GCA_020061125.1 bacterium
ACCCCGCGGCCATGACCCCGTTGTAGCTCGTGGCCACGGCGGACATGCGGTTGTGCGATTCTACGAAGAACCCGTGCGCATCACGGTCCGCCTGGAACAGATCGCCGAGGCGATCCGCGTCCGCGCTCGGAACCGCGGCCGGGGCCAGAACCACGGCGTCGAAGGTCTGGCTCACGGCGTTGCCCACGGCGTCCATGCAGGAAACGGCCACGCCGCCGTTGCCGCCTGTGACCTTGATTTTGTTGGGGTCCGCTACACGGATGATGCGCGCGCCCCCGGCGATCATTTTGTCCGCGAATTCCTGGGCCGCCTTGCCGGGCAGGGTGAGGTCGCGCACGAAATGCGCGGTCTCGACGCCTTCGGCCTTGTGCCGGGCCATGTGCCCGAGTTTGAGAGCCTCCATGCAGCAGAAGCCGGAGCAGTAATTGTGCAGGTCCGCGGAGCGGCTGCCCGCGCAATGGATGAAAGCGATGCGTTTGGGCGTTTTGCCGTTGACAATCAGCTCTCCGCCCGTGGGGCCTGTGCTGCTGATGAGCCGCTCCATCTCGAGTGTGGTGATCACGCCGGGTGTTCCGCGGCCCAGGTGCGCGAGCGCCGCGCCGTCCGCGAGCGAGAACCCCGTGGCAAGCACCACCGCGCCCGCCTTGATGTCCACGGTTTCGTCCTGCTGCGCGTAATCCACGGCCCCGAATCCGCAGGCGTCCGCGCACGCGGTGCAGTCCCGGTTTTCCGTGAACCGCACGCATGCGCCGGTGTCTATGACCGGCACATTGGGCATGGCTCCGGCGAACGGCCAGTAAATGGCCTTGCGCATGCCCAGGCCCTCATCGTAGTCATTGGGAACGGACACCGGGCAGGCATTGAAGCATTCCATGCAACTGAAGCACGCGGCCGGGTCCACGAACCGCGCCTTCCGGGTCACGGTCACGATGAAATTGCCGAGAAATCCCTTGACATCCGTGACCTCGCTCCAGGTCATGGTCTCGATGTTTTCGTGGTGCAGCGCATGGTCCATCACGGGTTCGAGCATGCAGGGCGCGCAGTCCAGGTTCGGGAACACATCCTCGTAGCGCACCACCATGCCGCCCACGCACGGCGCCTTTTCCACGAGGGTAACTTTGCGTCCCTTCTGCGCCAGGAGCAGGGCCGCGGACAGGCCCGCTGGCCCCGCGCCCACGACCACGGCGTCCGGGTTGGCGTCAATCTCCGGGGTTTCCAGAGGCTCGTGCTCGAGCACGCGCTCCATGGCCCCGCGGATCATGGCGAGCGCCTTGTCCGTGGCGGCCTTGGGGTCGTTGCTCACCCACGCGCACATCTCGCGGATGTTGGCCATCTGCATGAGATACGGGTTGATGCCCGCAGCGCGGCATGCGGCGCGGAAGGTGTGCTCGTGCTGGCGCGGCGAACACGCGGCGATCACAACATGCGTAATGCCGTGTTCTTTGATGGCCTCTTTGACGAAACCCGCGCCCTCGTCCGAGCAGAGCAGCCCGTGCTGAATGGCAACCACGGAATCTCCGCGCGCTGCCACGGCGCGCTCCAGCGCGTCCGTGTCCAGGCTCTCGGAAATGTTGGTTCCGCAGCGGCAGATAAATACGCCGGTTTTTGTGTTCATGGCAACCCCTCGCGGCATGGGATATGTTTCTGACAGCATATTTGTATAAGTTTTCTTGTAAGTGATATGATATTGTGAAATCCCGGCGAGGAGTGGTGTTGCGGCCCTCCCCGCATTTTTGCATGTTGAGCATACATTACATCATTGCCGGGGCAAAACGCAAGCAGAAAAATTCATGGAAATCCTGTTCATCTTTTTTTGTGATATCATGCCGGGAGCGGTATAATAAACGCCATTAGCAGGGAGACAACGGCTCGATAGCATGTTACGGAATGCCGATGAGCCACAGGCTCCGGGCGGCCCGACGCCGCATGAAAGGACGGACTCGCATGAGCGTGCAGATAGTTGATGTGGAAGGCATCGAGAGCGGCATGATGGCCGCGGACGACATATTGGCCCTGGACGGCACGGTGATCGTGCGCAAGGGCATCGAATTGGAAGGGCGGCACATGCGCCTGTTCAAGCGGGCGCTCATATCCCAGGTGCGCGTGGTGCGCGGGGAAAAGCCGCCCGAGGGCAGGGATTCCATCCACATTGACGAATATGCAAACAACCTGGCGCACCTCAAAGCCGCGCGCATTCTGATAGTGGACGACTCGAAATTTCTGCGGTTCAAGCTACAGAAAGCGCTTGTCGCTGCGGGGCTGAATGTTGTGGGCATGGCCGAAGACGGGCAGCAGGCCGTGGCTGCGGCGCGTGAGCTGCAGCCCACGCTGGTGACCATGGACATCGAGATGCCAAACTTTGACGGGCTGTCCGCGGTGGCGCCCGTGCGCGAGGCCTCACCCGGCGCCGAGGTGGTCATGATTTCCTCGGCCGGAGACGAAGAGCGCGTGCTTCTCGCCCTTGCCGGCGGGGCCATGGATTTCATTCACAAACCCATTGACCCGGTGGCCACTGTGCGCGCCATCATCAACATCATCATTGTGTCCAGGGCTTATTGAGAAAGCGCCGCGGGCCTTGCGGATTCCAGGCCGGAGCCGTGCGCCGCGGACCCCATGACCGGAAATTTCTCAACGGAAAACAGACGCCATTACGAAACCCTGGGGCTTGCGCCCGGCGCGGGCGTGCGCGAGGTGAAAAAACAGGCGCGCATGCTTCTGCTGCGCTTTCATCCGGACTTGAACCCGCAAAACCGCGAGTTCTGCGAGGAAAAAACCAAGGGGATTGCGGCGGCGTACACGGCGCTGCTGCAATGGCTGCGCCAGAGCGGGGACGCAGAGGAGGCTGAAGCGGCCGCGCCCGCCGCGGGCGCGGCTCTGGTTTTCGAGCTGTCGCACAGGCTGTTCGCGCTTCCCGCGGCGCAGGTGCGCGGCGTGTTGCGTTTGAGGGACGCACGCCTCGAGGACTTGAGCATCGTCTCCGGCGCGTTCCCATATATCTGCGGCGTGTTTCACAGCCGGGGAGAACTGGTCATGCTGTGGAATCTGCACGCGCAACTGGGCCTGCGCGAGCCGGCCGCGGATTCGGGCCTGGCGCGAGCCATGCTGGTGCATGCCGAATGCGACGACACGGCCGCCGGGTTTCTAGCCGACGCCGTGCACGGCATGGCTGAATGCGAACAGGGCGCGGGCGGCGTTCTGGATACGCCTCATGGACATGCCACGGTTCTCGACCTGCGTGAGCTGCTGTTCGGCGATGCGCAAGGGTTTTAAGAGCGCAGCCGCGAATCGGCGAATTAAAGGTATAATCACGATATGCTCCGGGCCGGAGCATGCAAGGACAACGGAGCGGGCCATGCAAACGGACCACAGTGCGCAGCCGCGCGAAGAAAAAAGAGCCGTGCTTTTCGAGTTGTGCGGCGAAGCGTACGCCATAGCCCTCGAAGCCGTGGAGGAAGTGATCCGCGTGGGTGATATATCGCGCGTACCACAGTCTCCGGCGTTCGTGGAGGGCGTGATCAATCTGCGCGGGTTTGTGATTCCGGTGGTGGATCTGGCGCGGCGGTTCGGCGTGGGTTCCGTGGAGCGCACCCGGTCCGCGCGCATCATGGTCACGGCCGTGGAGGACCAGTTCGTGGGCGCGCTCGTGGATCGCGTGCTGGACGCGCTCACACTGGACGCCTCGGACATCGAGCCGCCGTCGCGGCTTCTGCGCAGCGCCATCCGGGCGGATTACCTGCTCGGGTTTTTCGAGTCCGGCGGCGCGCTGGTCAAGCTGCTGGATTTCGACAAAGTATTTTCCATCGAGGAAATCGGAGCGCTGTCGGAAATGCGGCAGGGCGCGGACCAGGCGTCCGGTTCCTGGGAACGGGAAGGAGACAAAGCATGAGCACAGGATCGAAAATGCAGGCCAATTATCTGACGGGGCCGGTTCTGCGGCTGTTTCTGGCGGCGGCGTGCGGCGCCGCGGCGCTGATTGCGGGCGGCGTGTATCTCGAGGAGCAGCTTTTGTACATCGCCGCCGCGGGCGTGCTCGCTCTGGCCGTGGCCGCGTACTTGAGCTGCCGCGTCAGCACCGACGCCGCCATGCGCGAAAAGACCGAAACCGAGGCCAACACCATGGATCTCGCCATGGGCATCTCCGAGATCTTCGAGGCCCTGTCCCAGGTGACCGCCACGGGCGATCTGGGCATCCGAGCGCCCCGAAGCCAGTCCCAGGAAATGCTGGCCAGGCTCTCCGACATGCTCAACACCATGCTCGAAAACCTGCAGCACGGGGTGTCCCAGACCGACGCGGAGCATGCCTATGTGCGCGGCCGCGTGGACCATCTGCTCGAGGTCATGAACAAAGTGGAGGAGGGCGATCTGGACATTCGCGCGGACATCGTGAAGCCGGACGACGAGATGGGCCGCCTGTGCCGGGGCGTGAATGAGATGATCCAGGAATTGCAGGAAACGCGCGCCGAGTCCGACGCCGCAAACATGGACATGGCTTTGAGCCTGTCGGAAACCTTCGAGGCGCTGCGCGCCGTGTCGAGCGGCGACCTCACGCAGTCCCTCACCCCCGGCTCCTCCAACGAACTGTTCGTGAAACTGGCCGAAGTGGTCAACACCACCATAGAAAACCTGCGCGGCCTGATCGCCAAGATGAACGACGCGGTCACGCACATCCGGCGGTTCACCGAGGACTTCCAGTTGACGACCGAGCAGGTGCGGCGCGGCGCGAGCCAGATCGCGGATTCGGTGCAGGACATGGCCAAAGGCTCCGAGGTGCAGAACAGCAGCGTGCAGGAGACCTCGGCGATTCTGGACAGCCTGCTCAAGACCATAGACCAGATCGCCAAGGGCGCGCAGGAGCAGGCCCAGGGCGTGGAGCAGACCTCGCGCATCGTCAACGGAATGTCCGCCACCATCGAGGGCACGGTGGCGCGGCTCAAGAACATGATCGGCGTGTTCCGCGCGTCTGCGGACCGCGCCACCGCAGGCCGCGACGCCATCGCCACGGCCATTGACAACATCAACCGCGTGACCGAAACCGTGGAACAGTCCGCGGCCATGGTGCAGCAACTCGGCGCAAGTTCCAAGCGCATCGGGGACATCACCGAGGTCATAGACGACATCGCCGAGCAGACCAACCTGCTGGCGCTGAACGCGGCCATCGAGGCCGGACGCGCGGGCGAGCACGGACGCGGATTCGCGGTCGTGGCCACAGAGGTGCGCAAGCTGGCCGAACGCTCGGCCAAGGCCACGCGCCAGATCACCGAACTGATCCGCGGCGTGCAGGATGAAACGGGCCGTGCCGTGGAAGGCATGACCCAGGGCGCGCGCCAGGTGCGCGACGGCGCTCGCCTGGGCGAGGAGGCCCGCTCCGCCCTGGCCGACATCATGGGCGCCATCGCCGAAACCGACCGAGAGATTATGACCGTGTCCGGCGCGCTCGAAGACCTGGTCGAGCAAAGCCACCGCATCGTGGATTCCATGGACATGGTGGCCAGCGTGGTGCAGGAGAACACCGCGGCCACCGAGGAAATGGCGGCCAGCTCCCACGAGGTCGAGGAATCCATGCGCCGCGTGGCCGCGATCTCCGAGGACAACGCCGCGGCCGCCGAGGAAATTTCCGCTTCGGTCGAGGAGCAGACCGCGGGCATCATCGAGGTGTCCAACGCCGTGGCCGCCTTGAGTGAAATGGCCCGCGAACTCGAATCCGGGTCACAGTCCTTCACCCTGTAGCAGACGGTGCCGTTATGAGCATGCAGCCCGCGCCCGCGCGGCGCAAATCCCTGTCCGGGCACAAAGCCCCGGAAGACCAAGGCGCGCTGTTCGTGATCTTCGAACTCGCGGCCGAGCGCTACGGCGCGGGCATTGACTGCGTGCAGGAAATCATCAAGCCGCCCGGCATCACGGAAATTCCCCATGCTCCCGAGTATCTGTCGGGGGTCATCAACCTGCGCGGCCGCATCGTGCCCGTGGTGGACCTGCGCCGCAAGCTGCACATGGAGCCGCGGCCTCTCACTCCGGACACGCGCATTATTGTGGCCCTGGCGGACGGGCACACGCTGGGCATGATCGTGGACCGCGCCCTGGCCGTGCGTCCAATCCCCGAGCGCCTCATCGAACCCCCGCCGCCCATGTTCACCGCGGCCGTGGATCCCGGCGCCATTTCGGGCCTGGCCAGAATTGAGGGAGAACTCGTCACTCTCCTCGATCTCCGGTCCGTTCTCGCTGCAAACAACCGGCCCGCGCCGGACGCAAACGGGTGATTCCGGCATGAACGCGCACGACATAGATCCCGAAGAAATTCAAATCTTCCTCGAAGAGATGGACGAACTGCTCGCCGTGCTCGAAGAGGATTTGCTCAAGCTTGAAAAGGAAACCGGGAATCCGGCCCTGATCGCGGAAATCTTCCGCGCCGCGCACACGCTCAAAGGCTCGGCCGGCACCATCGGCTTTCCCGCGCTGGCCCAACTGGCGCACGCCATGGAAAGCGTGTTCGACGGCGTACGCAAGGGCAACATGCCCGTGACAGCGCGCCTCATAGATGTCTTCCTCAAGTGCATGGACGCCCTGGGCCGCGCGCGCGGCGAAATCCAGGAACAGGGGACCGTGGCTTCCACCTTCGATCCGCTTCTGGCGGACCTCGAACGGATCCGCGACCCGCAGCCGCCCGGAGACGCCCCCGCGGAACCCCCGCCCCCGCAGGAGATTGCCGTTGCCGAAAAGCAGACCCCCGCGGAAACCCCCGCGGACCCGCGCTGCACGCACGGCGTCCGTTCCGTGCGCGTGAATGTCGAACGCATGGACGCCATCATGGACCTGGTCGGCGAGCTTGTAATCAAGCGCACGCGCATGTCCCAGCTCTGCAACGCCCTGGACGACGGCGAGGGGCCGCTGCACGAAGTCGCCGAAACCGCGGACCACATCGAACACATCACCGCACAGCTTCAGGAGCACATCCTCAAGGCGCGGCTCCTGCCGCTTGACAATGTGTTTCACAAATTCCCGCGCATGGTGCGCGACCTGTCCCAGATCACGGGCAAGCAGGTGGACCTGGAAATCACGGGAGGGGACACGGAACTGGACCGCTCGGTGCTGGAACAGATCGGCGATCCGCTCATGCACATTCTGCGCAACTGCGTGGATCACGGCATCGAGCCTCCGGCCGAGCGCCAGTCCGCGGGCAAAAATCCGCAGGGCAGAATCCGCATCGGCGCGGGCCATGTCGAGGATCATGTGGTCGTGACCGTGGAAGACGACGGCCGCGGCATAGACACGAACAAGGCCCTGGAGCGCGCGCGGCAGCTCGCCCTGGCCCCGCCCGAGTTTCTCGACCGCATGAAGGAATCCGATATTCTCAATCTGATCTTCACGCCCGGATTCAGCACAAAAGATCAGGCGGGCGAAATCTCCGGCCGCGGCGTGGGCATGGATGTGGTGCGCACCAATATCGAGAAACTCAACGGCAGCGTGGTTCTGCAGAGCAGCCCCGGGCAGGGCACCAAAATGATCATCAAGCTGCCCCTGACCCTGGCCATCATAAGCTCCCTGCTGGTTCGCGTGCGGGGCCGCATTTTCGCCATCCCGCTCATCTCCGTGTCCAAGACATTGCGCGTGGATCCCGCGGACATCAAGCTCGTGCAGGGCCGGGAGGCCATTCTGTTTGAGGATGCGGCCCTGCCCCTTGTGCGCCTGGACCGCGTGTTCGGCATATCGGATGACAGGGCGCGTCACAGGCCCCGCCTGTTCATTGTGGTGGTGTCGTGGGGCGGGCAGCGCGCGGGCCTGGTGGTGGATTCACTGGCCGGGGATCAGGACATCGTGATTCGTCCCCTGGGCGAGTATGTCGGGGACACGCCGGGCATCTCGGGCGCGGCCATCCTTGGAGACGGCGGCATCGCGCTCATCATAGATGTGGGCGGCATTCTGAAACGCAGGGCGGAGATCGAACTTCCCGGCTGACGCCGCTCGGCAGTTTATGTTCCGAAAGGCAATTCGTAACGCATGGGCAACAAGCCGATCCGCGTGCTGATTGTGGACGATTCCAGCTACATGCGCTTCGTGCTGGGCAAGATTCTGGGCGAAGACCCGGACATCGAAGTCGCGGGCGCGGCGCGCGACGGTCTGCACGCCCTCGAACTTCTCGATGAAATCAAGCCGGATGTCGTTACCCTGGACCTGGAAATGCCGCGCCTGGACGGGTTCGACGCGTTGAAGCGGATCATGCGCGACAGACCCACGCCCGTGGTCATCGTCACCAGCTTCACCGAGCAGGGCCGCGATCCCGCCATCCGCGCCCTGGAACTGGGCGCCGTGGATTTCGTGCGCAAACCCGACAAGCGCGAGAGCCTCACCATGTCCACGATCAGGGACGAACTCGTGGCCAAGGTCAAAATGGCGGCGGCCGCAAATCCCGAAACCGCATTCCAGGACAGGGCCGCGACTGTGAATGAAGCGAAGATTCCCGCGCTCCCCGCCGCTCCGGATATCCCGATGAAAAGGCTTGTGGTCATCGCATGCTCCACGGGCGGCCCCAGGGCTTTGGCCTCGCTCCTGCCGGCCATTCCCGCGGACGCGCCCCTGGGCATCATCGTGGTGCAGCACATGCCCGCGGGTTTTACTTCGTCACTGGCCGCGCGTCTGGACATGCTTTCGCAGGTGCGCGTATCCGAAGCCGCGGACAATGACGCCCTGCGCGCGGGCCGCGCGTTCGTGGCGCCGGGCGGGTC
>JAGUYV010000113.1 GCA_020061125.1 bacterium
ATGAACGACTCGTTCTGCCAGGCGTCCCGTGCGTGCGTGATTCTCGCCACGCCGCGCATGGGCGTTTCCGCGCCGGATTCATCCTGCATCATGCCCGCGGCGGCCCATTCGCCCGGCTCGACAATGAATGTGTGGTTCATGGTCCGGCGCTCCCTGTGTCCCGGCGTTGCATCCGGGGTTCTGGACAGGTATTTTAGCACAACGCCGAAGTGGACGCGACGCATGTCGCGGGATATATTGATGGGCAGTGTTTTTGTCATGAAAGGGCCGGTGCGGGGTGACGCCAATCAAAATCATATTGTTGTCGCTGGCGCTTGCGGCGGATGCGTTTTCCGTGGGCGCCGCGGTTGGGCTGACGCACACCGCGCCGCGGCAGGTGTTCCGCCTCTCCTGGCATTTCGGGCTGTTCCAGTCGCTTTTCGCGGGACTCGGGGCGCTCGCGGGCAGCATGTTCGTGCGCTACATCGAATCGTGGGATCACTGGCTCGCGTTCGGGCTGCTGCTTTTCATCGGCGGCAAAATGATCCTGGAAAGCCGCGGCGGCGGCAAGCAGGAGCGCGCGGCGCGCGACGCCACCCGGGGCATGTCATTGGTGGGATTAAGCACGGCCGTGAGTATTGACGCGTTTGGAGCGGGACTGGCGCTCGCTGCGGTGCAAGCACCCATGGCGTTGAGCATCACATGCATCGGCGTCACCTCGCTGGCGGCTACGGCGCTTGCCATGAAGCTGGCCGGCCGTATCGCCGCGTTCGCCGGAAAATGGATCGAGCCAGCGGCCGGCGCCGTGCTCATCGCTCTGGGCGCGAAAATCCTTCTGGACGGCCTCGGCATTTCATTCTCCTGATTATCTCGACAATTCACAATCGGATTTTCTGTTTTATTCCGTTCATCTCCGGGTATAAGGGGATCGAAGCACGCCGGATACACCGCGGACCCGAAACCATCCTATCCGGCGTTGCCGTGACGCCATGTCCATTGCCGAAGCGCTATTCAAAATGGATCCCGAGCTGGAGGAGGAAACGATCCGGCTTCTGAATTCCGTGTCTCTTTTTCTCGATGAGGGGGAACCCAGACCCGCGGCCCTGCGCATGCAGGAACTCCGGACCGCAAAGTATAACGCCCTGGTGCTTCAGGGTGAATTGAACATGGAAAATGTGCGTGACTTCCGCCAGAGCGCGGAAGCGTTTCTGGACACAAGCAATCTGCCTCTGGTTCTGGATGTGAACGGAATCGAGTTTGTGGACTCCACGGGTCTTGGGGCCATCATCAACCTGGTGTTTGAGGCCCGCCGCCGCGGTAAAAAGCTGTTTGTGCTGCGGCCGTCGCTCATGCTGCAGGTGCTGCTCGATCAGTGCCTGCGCACGGTGTGACCCCCCCGGTTCAAGCGGCTCTGTGATTGTAGTCTTGCGCATGGCGATGGTCTGGCCGGTCCCTGCGCCAATCCTTTATCTCCCGGCTCTCAAGCAACTGCGCGATTCGCACACTCTGGTTCCTGATATTCCACACCGCGTAAGTGTTGAATCCAATAACCCAGAGAAAAATCGGTGCTCCAGTCACAACCAGGAAGTCTGTGAAATCTAAACCCGGTGCGGCCGCGTTCATGCCCTGACCCGGAAAATTGGAAGTGTAAAGCAGCACGGCATTAAAAATCACAAGCGCGAACGCGCCCGCCGCGCTCATGAATATCCATCGCTGAAGCGCTCCGCGCCGTTCTCTTCGGCTGGGGCTGCGCCTTGTGCCCTGTCTTTTTTTATATTTTTCCATTATCATCACTCTCTCATGAGGCGCTCATCGCAGCGCCATGCGTAACTGTGATCTTCAAACACAAAAACCACAAACAGGGTTTCGGATACCCGATTGCGCGATTGGAAATTCGATGAAACGGCTGCGCCTGGATTGATATGGCAGCGTCAGCTTCTGGCGCGGTCTTTTTGCGGCGCGGGAGAGGGGTTGCGTTTCATGCTCAACGAAATGCGGTTGCGCGCCAGGTCCACTTCCACCACAGTCACATGCACCCGCTGGCCCACCTTGACGATGTCCATGGGGTCTTTCACAAATCTGTCGGCGAGCTGGCTGACATGCACAAGCCCGTCCTGGTGAACGCCCACATCCACGAACGCGCCGAACCGGGTCACATTGGTCACCACACCCGGCAGCTTCATGCCCGGCTTGAGGTCCTTTGGCTCGTTCACGCCGTCCGCGAAAGAAAATGCTTCGAACCGTTTGCGCGGGTCGCGTCCGGGCCGGGCCAGTTCGTTCATGATGTCCTCGAGCGTGGGCATGCCCGCGCGTTCGGTCACATAGCGCTTGAGGTCAATGCGCCTGCGCAGGGCTTCGTCGCCTATCAAGTCGCGCACCGAGCAGCACAGGTCGCGGGCCATGGCGTCCACGATCTCGTAGGATTCCGGATGCACGGCGCTGGCGTCAAGCGGGTTGGCGGCATTGCCGATGCGCAAAAAACCAGCAGCCTGCTCGAACGCTTTGGGGCCGAGCCGCGGGACTTTGAGCAAATCCTCGCGTGACGAGAACGCGCCGTTCGCGTCGCGGTGCGCCACGATGTTCCGGGCGATCTGCGGCCCCAGCCCGGACACATACGCCAGAAGCTGCGCGCTGGCCGTGTTCACTTCCACGCCCACGGCGTTCACGCAGCTCATGACCGTGTCGTCAAGGCTGCGCTTGAGAGCCTTCTGGTCCACATCGTGCTGGTACTGGCCCACGCCGATGCTCTTGGGGTCAATTTTCACGAGTTCGGCCAGGGGATCCATGAGCCGCCGGCCGATGCTCACGCTGCCGCGCACGGTTACATCCTGGTCCGGAAATTCCTCGCGCGCGGTGTCCGACGCGGAATAGATGGACGCGCCGGATTCGCTGACCATAACGATGGGGGTGCCATTCGGCAGTCCCGCGTTTTTCAGAAAAGCCTCGGTTTCGCGGCTTGCGGTTCCATTGCCCACGGCGATGGCTTCGGGCCGGAACTGTTCGGCCAGGGCGCGCACCCGGTCCGCGGCCTCTGCGGCGCGCGCGCCTCCCGTGTGCGGATAAATCGTGTCGTGGTGCAGGAGCTTGCCCTGCGCGTCCAGAACAACGGCCTTGCACCCGGTGCGGAATCCGGGGTCCAGGGCGAGCACGGTCTTCTGTCCCAGGGGCGGCGCGAGCAGCAGCTCCCGCAGGTTTTCCGCGAACACCCGAATGGCTTCCTCGTCCGCGCGGGCACGCAGCTCCTGGCGCATTTCCGTTTCCAGGGAAAGGGACATGAGGCGTTTGTATCCGTCGCGCACGGCCATGTCCACATGCTGCGCGGCGCGGCCGCTGTTCTTCACGAAAATGGCATGCAGAACGGAAACGGCGTCATCCTCGGGCGGCAGCACGCTGATGCGCAGCGCGCCTTCGTTCTCGCCGCGGAACATGGCCAGCACGCGGTGGGACGGCGCGGCCGCCGCGGTTTCGCTCCACTCGAAGTAGTCGCGGAATTTCGCGCCCTGTTCTTCCTTGCCGGTTTTCACCTTTGATGAGATGACGGCTTTGTTTTTAAAGAGAGCGCGGATGCGGTCACGCGCCGCGGCGTGCTCGTTCACCATCTCGGCGATGATGTCGCGCGCCCCGCCAAGGGCTTCGTCCTCGTCGGGCACGCCCTTGTCCGGGTCCACGAACCTGGCGGCCTCGGCGCGCGGATCCAATTCGCCCTGTTCGAGCAGAAGCAAGGCCAGGGGTTCGAGGCCGCGCTCCTTTGCGATGGTGGCGCGGGTGCGGCGTTTGGGCCGGAAGGGCAGGTACACATCTTCGAGGCGCGCCATGGTTTCCGCCTCGCGCACGGCCTGTTCGAGTTCGGGGGTGAGCAGGTCCCGCTCGCGCAGGGATTTGAGAATGGCTTCGCGGCGCGCGTCCAGCTCGGCGAGCTGCTCCAGACGGTCGCGGATCGCAGTGATCTGCACTTCGTCCAGGCTGCCCGTGGCCTCTTTGCGGTATCGTGCGATGAAGGGCACCGTGGCGCCCTGCGTCAGCAGGTCCGCGGCCCCGCGCACACGGCTCTTGCTTATTGACAACTCTCCCGCGATCGTTTCAATATGGCTTTCAGTCATTGCATGCATCCTTGTAAGTTCTTGTTTACAGCATGAAAAGTATAGGGATCCGGCGGGATGATTCAATGCGGCGCGGACAACAAATTACAGCGGCGGCGCAGCTTACCAGTCCATTTCCAGCAGGTCCATCTGCGTGATGATCCACTTGTCGCTGACGCTGGCGATGCGCGCTTTGCCGAGAAACGCAACGGACCGGGTGCCCTGCGCGGCCGTGAGCCAGAATCTGGCCTCGAACACATTGTCCCGCGCGTGGCGCATGGCCAGTTCCGACAGGCTGTATTCCGCAAGCGCGGTGTGTCTGGTTTCGAAAGTGTCGAAGGGGACGGCGGCCTGCAGGTCCGTGCTGTACATGGCGTAAGCGTCCAGGAGCCGCCGTTCGTTCAGCGCCTGAATGAACTGGGGAATCACGGCGTCGCCGCCCGGATACAATTCCTTGAAATTGATTCCGGAGTTTGAATCGCGTTCGCCCGGCGCGCCGCCAAGATTTTCCTCCCATGCTTCGAGGCGGTTCTTCTCTGGGCGCTTATTGTCCGCGGCTTGTTCCTCTCTTTTTTTGGGTTCGGGCTTGGGCAGAGGGATTTCGCAAGCGTGGCGCACGAGGGTCAAGCGGTATTTGAATGTCGCGGGGTCGCTGGTGAAAAACCAGGTGACGGGTTTGCTGGCGCTCTCAAAGACTTGCCTGAATCTGATGGCCACGGCGCTCTGCGGCTTGTCCGGGACCGCGGGCGCGAAGTGCGGATAAAAGGAGCGCGCGTCCTGGAACGGGCGCGCCACGGCGAATGGCAGAGTTTCGAGAACGCGGTGGATGGCGATTTCGCGTGGGTATTCCGCGGGGGCCGCTTTGCAGAATTCGAGGGCCACGCGCGGGGCCAGGGTGCGGCGCAGCCAGGCGGCCAGTTCATCGGTCGGCTCGAAGGGTTTGTCCGGCCGTGCCGCGGACAGGGGTTCGGCCGCGGATTCAAACAGCATACGAGAGAAAGCGAACGCCAGTTCGCAGCGCGGCTCCGGCTCAAGATCCCTGGCAAGCGCATATCCCGGCACGGGCCGGTTCAGCGCGATCCACTCCTGTCCCGCGGCGGAGAACCGCTCGTCGCCCTCGGCCGTGACGGCCACGCACGCGCCCGGCTCCACGAGATCGAAGGCCTCTGTTCCGGGAATGGGTCCGGGCGCATCGAACAAAAGCATGGGATCCGTGGAAAACACCCGGAAGTATTCGAGCGGCGGATCGGTTTCCGCGTATTGTGCGCCGTTCCACGCCAGAACCGTGCGGAACATGCCGTATCCGCCGCGCGGGGCCGCGGCCACATTGTACACGCCCGTGATGTTCCGCCAGCCTCCGGCGGCCTCGGCGTTGATGCGCATAAGAAACGGACCGGTCTCGCGGTACACCATGCGCCACCCGTCCGCATCCCGGTGCAGGATCATGCCCGTGTGCACTTCTTCATCTGTAAACAGCGGTTCCGACAGAATCCATTCGTTTGCGCCGTCGCCGTTCAGATCCTCGGCCCAGCCCCTGGGCCGCAGTTCCGGCTCCAGAGACTTGAGATCCTGGTTCAGGGTTGTCGCATAAAAAGCCTCGACGAACGCCTGCAGGTCTGCAGGCGCCATGGACACGGGCGCGGCATCCTCGGGATTGAGAAGGCGCGGTTCCAGGGCCGCTGCGGGCGCGCACGCCGCCGCTATCATCATGCACAAAAAGAGCCAGATCTTCATTTTTACGCAAACCTCGAATTCCATAGCATTCACGGAAACAGTTTAACCTAAAGAAACGGCGCGCGCCAACCCGCGACGGCTGGCCATGGCGCATGGCGCGTTTGCATTGTACTATTAACTGGACTGATTGTTTTGAGGAGAAGCGCCCCGCATGAAGCACACCAGGCAGTACACCATGGAGCCGTATCCCGCAATCCGGCGGCTGACCGTGGACGGGGGATGGATAGACTCGCGCAGACATACAGTTCACGGGTTGCTGGAAATGGATGTGACCGAGGCGCGCGGCATGATTCGCGAACACAAATGCTTGACTGGGGAAACGCTGTCATTCACGGCATACATCATGGCCTGCCTTGCGCGCGCGGTCCGGGACAATCCCCGCATGCACGCATACCGAGACTGGCGCGGGCGGCTGGTGATGTTTGACGATGTGAATGTGAACACCATGTTCGACGCGGAAGTGGACGGGCGCAGAACCGTGCTTCCGCATATCGTGAAAGCCGCGGACAAGAAAAGCGTTCGGCAAATCCACGAAGAAATCCGCGAAGCGCAGCAGAGCCACAAATCGGGCCGCGGCAGCGCCGAGGCGCGGCACATCAAGCGGTTTGTGGTCTTGCCTGCGTTCGTCAGACGGCTTTTCTATATGTATCTCTACAGGCACCCGAAGCTGTTGCACGAGCGGTTCGGAACGGTCGCGCTCACCGCCGTTGGCATGTTTGGCGCGGGAGCTGGCTGGGGCATCCCCTTTGGAAATCATACCCTGAATGTGACCATAGGCGGCATTGCCGAAAAACCGGGCGTGGCGCAGGGCGCCATTGCGGTCCGGGAGTATGTGTGCATCACGCTGACCCTGGATCACGACATCATAGACGGCGCGCCCGCGGCTCGCTTTGCGCAGCAGTTCAAGGAACTTGTGGAATCGGCGCGGTTGTTGAGGGAAGAACAGGAATAGCGCAGAAAAACTCCAGTCCCGCTGATCCGTGAGGGTTACGGGTCACCAGGGGCGGATTTTGCGTTTGCCGTCCACGGGTTGTTTGGAGATGGTTTCCACGGAGACCCTGATTTCGCCGCTTCCTGCCGGGATCACGACCAGGCGCCAGCGTCCGGGTTCGGGCGGGGCCATCTGCACGGGTGAGCGCGTGGCACGGCCGCCGTATGACCGGTATTTCTTGCCCACCGCGAATTTGTTGTAGTTGTCCTCGTCCATGAGCAGGACATCGGCCTGCTTGTCGAGTGTGATTTGCAGGATTTCGCCTTTTTGCAGGGTGACCTTGTAATGTTTATGCAGCATGCGAAATCACTCCTCCAGGGCGCGGGTCCATTGCTTATATGTCATGTTCCCCGCAATCGGGATGCGCAAACAAAAACATGGCGGCGCGGATCACCGGCCCTTGCGGCGTTTGTCCCAGTTGTGATCTCTGTGTTTGAGCATGAACAGGGGCGGGCGGGGGCCGTCGCCCTTGTGCATGGCCTGGCGCTCACGCACGAGGGCGTCGAGGCGCGCTTTCTGCGAATCGTCGAGCATGGCGCCGACTTTGGCCACGGTGTCGTCCTCGATGGTCTGGAACCGCGCCTGCATGTCGTCGCGCAGGGCCATGACCTGTTCGTGCTGCGCATCGAATATGTCCCCGGCTTTGTCACGCTGCTCCTCATTCAGAGACAGTTCTTCGTCCAGGTGCGAAAGGAACATTTCCCTGATTTCCTGCTTGCCGGGTCTGTCCGCGCGATCGAATCCGGGCGCTCCGGGGCGGCGGTCCCTGCCTCGCCATAGAGCGGAATGCGCGCCGCTGTCCGCGCCCGTCTGGAGGTGTTGTTTCGCCAGGGTGTCCCGTGCGCGGATGTAGCCGCCCAGAGCGCCGGCCAGAGCGCCGGCCGCGAACATCAGAACCAGGGCCGCGGCAAACCAGAGCTTGGTGTTGTTTTTCATAATCATCACATCCCGTTACCTGTGTTTTGCCCATCTGCAACCGGATAGACGATCGCCAGGGCGTCGGAGTTGTCACCGAAAAGATACTGGCGTTCGGACTCGGACAGGGCGTATCCGAACACCGGCGTGCCGCTTTGCGCCATGGTCTGGGGCGACGCCGCTGTTTGCGCCGGGTTTTGTGCGGCCACGGGCGCGGCGGGTGTGTTGCGGAGTTGCGCGATCTGCATATAGAGCAGAACGCCCAGGGCCAGGCACAGGCATGCGGCCACGGGAATGAGCATGCGGCTCATGCGCGCGGCGTCCGTCCACGGGGACGGGATCGAGGCCTCGCCG
>JAGUYV010000478.1 GCA_020061125.1 bacterium
GGGTGACGAAACCCTGCTGGACCTGGCCCGCCGCCTGGCCCTGCCCCGGCGGCACGCGGCCCCGCTGCTGAACGCGCTCTACTATTCTCTGGACGCGCGCGCTCCCCTCGAAGACCCGGACCTGGACCCGGCGGATGCCGAAGACCTGCTCGCAGGCGCAGAGGACGAAGTCCTGGCCTTCCTGTACGCGCTCGGCGATGGCACGCGAGACCATGTCGCGCGCTTGGTGCAATCCCGCTCCGTGAAGCTCGAAATCAACGGCGGCGACCTCCTGGGAATGGGTCACGAGCCGTCCCCCGCATTCGCCGCCGTGCTCCGCGAAGTGCGCCGCTCAAAGATTCAAGGCAAAGTCAAAAACAGGAGGCAGGAACTGGCCCTGGCCCGCAAACTCCTCGACGCCTGGGACTGATATCCGCAACCCATGCCCAGCCCCGACACTCTCATCTTTCTTGTCGTGTTTTTCCCGCTTTTCATGATCGCCGTGATGGCCCACGAATTCGCCCACGGCTATGTCGCATACCTGCAGGGCGACCCCACGGCCAAGTACGCGGGCCGCCTCACCCTCAACCCCGTGGATCACCTCGACCCCGTGGGCACGGCCGTGTTCGTGTTCACGGTCCTGTTCTCCCCCTTCGTTTTCGGCTGGGCCAAGCCCGTGCCCGTGAACCCGCTGCTGTTCAAGGAATACCGAAACGGCATCATCCGCGTGTCCCTGGCGGGCGTGACCGCGAACCTGGGCCTCATCATCATCGCCCTTGTCGTGCTCAAAGCCCTCACCCTTGCGGGCATCGTCAACCCGCAGGAGGTGTTCTGGGTCATCAACCATCTGCGGCCCTCGGAGCCGGGGCTGTCCTATTACCTCGCCTGGCTCCTGCACATGTTCATGACCCTGAACCTGGTGCTGTTCGTGTTCAACCTCATCCCGGTGCCGCCCCTGGACGGCTCCAAGGTGCTCATGATGCTCCTGCCGCGCGAACAGGCCATGGCCTTCGAACGCATCGAGCCTTACGGCATGTTCATCCTGATCTTCCTTATCATGACCGGCATCATCGGCATGATCTTCAGCCCGGTCATGCGCTTTCTGAATATGGGCATTCTCACGATCCTGTGACGCGCGCCTCCTCATTTCATTGGCGGCCGCGCGCATTTGGGAATATAATCTTCACCGTGCAGTGAACAGAAACCGGAGTTTTTTCAAATCATGGCGGACACAAAGGCTGGAAAAAAGAAACGCATCTTGAGCGGCATGCGCCCCACGGGCCGCATCCACCTCGGCAATTACGAGGGTGCGCTCAAAAACTGGGTCAAGCTCCAGGACGAATTCGACAGCTTCCACATGGTGGCGGACTGGCACGCGCTCACCAACAACCCCGACGCCGCGCACATCCACGCCGACACCCTGGACATGGTCATTGACTGGATGGCCGCGGGCCTGGACCCGAAAAAATGCACCATGTTCATCCAGTCCCATGTGCGCGAGCACGCCGAGCTGCATCTGCTGTTGAGCATGGCCACGCCCCTGGGCTGGCTCGAACGATGCCCCACCTTCAAGGAACTCTACCGCGACGACGACGAGCGCAAGGGCCTGTCCTACGGCATGCTCGGATACCCCGTGCTCCAGGCCGCGGACATCCTCATCTACAAGGCGCACTTCGTGCCCGTGGGCGAAGACCAGGTGCCCCACCTCGAAATCACGCGCGAAGTCTGCCGCCGCTTCAACAAGCTCTACGGCAAGGTGTTCCCCGAGCCGCAGGCCAAGCTCACGGAGACCCCGCGCATCCTGGGCGCCGACCGCCGCAAAATGAGCAAAAGCCTCGGAAACCATATCGTGATGTCGGACTCCCCGGACGCCATTCGCAAAAAGGTCCTCACCATGATCACGGACCCCAAGCGCCCCCGCAAAAACGATCCCGGGCATCCCGATGAATGCAATGTGTTCACTTTCCATCAGTTGTACAATAAGAACAGGGACCGCATCCCGGAGATTGAAAAAGGATGCCGCGCCGGAGACTGGGCCTGCTACGACTGCAAGCAGGAACTGGCGACCGCGCTCGTGGAGTGGCTCGAGCCGTTCCGCGAAAAACGCGAAGCTCTGGCCGCGGACCCGGATTTCGTGAAGGATGTGCTGCGCCAGGGCAACCTGGCCGCGCGCCGCGCCGCGCAGGCCGTAATGACCGAAGTGCGCGAAAAAACCACTCTGGGATCTTTGATCGCCGACGACTGAATGCGCTACGAAATCACGCTCTCATGCCCCGGGTTCGACGGCACTCTTCAGGTGCTGATCGAGCGCGTGCGCCGCTTCGAGATCAACATCCTCGATGTGCGCCTGGCCCCGCTCGCCCGCCAGGTGGCCCACGCCCTGCTCGACACCGAGGTGTACGACTTCACTCCCTGCACGGCCATGGCCGGGCTGATGTTCGTGAAATCCCGCGCCCTGCTCCCCTGGCAGGACCCCCTCGACGAACCCGAGCTTGAGGAAGACGAACTCGAAGCCGAACCCGAGGAGGAACCCACGCAGGTGCGCGAGCGCCTCTTGGCCCTGTACGAGGTGTTCCGCGAAGCCGCCGAGCATCTCAAGCTGCGCAGCGACGCCATGCAGGAGCGCCTGCGCGCCGCGCAGACCCGCGCCATGGGCGCGCCCAGCTTCCTCGACGAAGTCACCTTCGTGGACGAGGTCACGGCCTTTGACCTGCTCCTGGTCATGAACCAGGTGCTGCGACGCGCCTCCGAGGACCGCACCTACCATGTCAAGGTCAACGACACCTACCTGCTCAACCAGCGCATTTCCGAGGTCTTCGACTTCCTCATCCAGCGCCGCGGCCGCGACACCGCCTTCACCGAAATCGTGTCCCGCGCCACGCCCAGAACCGAGGCCGTGCTCACTTTCCTCGCCATCATCTACCTCGTGAATCAGGGCCGCATCCACGCCTGGCAGAAGGTGCCCTACAGCGATATCATCATGACCGTGAAAGAAAAATCCGAAACCGGAGCGGCCCCATCATGAACCGGGATTACCTGACCAACCTGCTGCAGTGCATTCTCTTTCTGTCACCCGCTCCGGTGAAAAAAGAAGACATGGTGCTGCACTTCCATCTGGACAGGGACATTCTGGACCAGTGCGTGGACCGGCTCAAGGAAAAGTGCAACGGCACCGGCCTGGAGCTGATCGAGACCGCCGCGGGCCTGGAGCTGGCCACCCGCCGCGAGTTCATTGAGGACCTCAAGTTCTTCTTCGCCAACATCGAGAAAATGCGCGTGTCCCGCGCCGCGCTCGAAACCATGGCCATCATCGCCTACCGCCAGCCCATCACACGCGCCGAGATCGAGGCCATCCGCGGCGTCAACTCACAGGGCGTGATCAATTCCCTCATGGACAAGGGCCTGATCCGCATCAGCGGCAAGTCCGAAGCCGCGGGCCGCCCTTACATCTTCTCCACCACGGACGAATTCCTGCGCTTCATCGGCGCATCCAGCATCAAGGACATCCCGCCCCTCGAATCCCTGTCCAAGGACGGCTGACCGGTTCCCGCCAGTTCACAGCTCGGAAGTGCAGTGCGGGCAGCGCGAGGCTTTGACCGGAATCTGGCTCATGCACCGCGGGCATTCCTTCTCCGACGGCGGCGCGGGCGCTTCTTCCTCTTTCTTGCGCAACCGGTTCATCTGCTTCACCATCAGGAAGATCACGAACGCGACCAGCACGAAATCTATGATGGTCTTGATGAACATGCCGTAGCTGATCGTGGCCGCGCCCGCTTCCTGCGCCTTGAGCAGGGTGTCGTAATGCTTGCCGTCAAGGGCGATGAACATATTCGAGATGTCCATCTTGCCCAGCACCAGGCCGATGGGCGGCATGATGATGTCGTTGACCAGCGATGTGACAATCTTGCCGAACGCCGCGCCGATGATGATGCCCACGGCCATGTCCATGACATTGCCGCGCATGGCGAATTCCTTGAATTCCTTGAACATGATGACGCCCTCCTTTTCTGCTATTTTACGCCCGCGCCGCGAAAAGTGACATGGAGAAAATATTATCGTGCACGGCGCGTGTTGCATCCCGCGCCGAATTATGTTAATGTAATAGCGGCGATTGCCGATAATATATGCATGCGCACGCACGCGGGCGCGGCACGCGCGTTTCCATTCGCGCGACGACAACCGGAGGCAGGGCATGGCCGAACAGCAGAAAGACCGCAAAATCGCGATGATCCACGATGTGGGCATGCAGGTCAGCGTGGAGCTGGGCCGCACCGACAAGTTCTTCAAGGACATCCTGCAGATGAAACCCGGCTCCGTGCTCGAGCTGAACACGCGCACCGGCGACCGCATTGATTTCCTGGTGAACAAACGCCTGGTAGCGCGCGGCGAGGTCATGGTCATTGACGGCAAATACGCCCTGCGCATCACCGACATCGTCGGCTCGCTCAAACAGGCCGTTCAGGAAGGGCTTGAAGACTGGTCCTGACCGCGCGGCCCGGATCGTTCACCACCCACCCCTTAACTCCTCGAAACCGGGACAACTTCAACGCAGGGGCCGCCGCGCCCCTCGTTACGGAAACGAAAACCCATGTTTATAGACCGCATTGAAATCACGGCAAAGGCCGGGCGCGGCGGCGACGGCTGCGTGAGCTTCCGCCGCGAAAAATACATCCCCCGCGGCGGCCCGGACGGCGGCAACGGCGGCATCGGCGGCTGCGTCATTCTCAAGGCCCGCGACAAAGTCCCCGACCTGTCTTCCCTCCGCCACAAGTCCACGCACAAGGCCGAACACGGCGCACCCGGCGGCAAAGCCCGCAGACAGGGCCGCAACGGCAAAGACTGCGTAATCCATGTGCCCGTGGGCGCCATGGCCTGGGACGCGGACACCGGCGAATTCCTCGGCGAACTCCTCGAACACGGCGCCCTGCTCACCATCGCCCAGGGCGGCAGGGGCGGCGACGGCAATGTGCGCTTCGCCTCTCCCACCAACCGCGTGCCCCAGCAATGCACGCCCGGCACGCCCGGTCAGGAACGCCGCGTCACGCTCGAATTCGCCATCCCCGCGGACGCCGCCCTCGTAGGCTTGCCCAACAGCGGCAAATCCACGCTCCTGCACGCGCTCACCAACGCCAGCCCGCAAATCGCCGCTTACCCCTTCACCACCACCGAGCCGCACATCGGCGTGTGCGAAATCTCGCCCTACGCCCGCCTCATCGTGCTCGACCTGCCCGCCCTGTGCGCGGGCGCTTCCGGCGGACAGGGCCTTGGCAACTGGTTCCTGCGCCATCTGCACCGCGCGCGGCTCATCCTGTTCGTGCTCGACCCTGCGGACGCCCAATCCCCGGCCGAGCAATTCCGAACCCTCGACCGCGAGCTGCGCGACGCGGAAATCCCCCTGAACGAAAAGAAACTGCTCATCGCTGTCAACGAAAAACAGCCGCTCACCCCGGACCAGATCGCGGAAATCAACGCGCTCGGCATCCCCTGGGAAGCGCTCAACCCCGCCAAAAACAACGCCACAGCCGCGCTCAAAGCCCGCCTGGCGGAACTGCTTGACATCGAATAACCCCGGCCGCCCAGCGCTGCTGAATCCTCCCGGTCACGAAATGAAAAAAGCAAAAAAGGGACTGGGAACGCGGCGTTCTTCCGCGTGCCTGTACCTGTTTTATACGTCCGCCGCGCTACCCCCCCCCTGCGCCCCGCGATTTCACCCCTTGCCCGTTTTTGAACGACTCTTTTCTCCGCGTCTCCGTGTCTCCGCGGTATCCTTGCCCGCCAAAGGTTTTCTTCCCGCGCTTGCACTTAACAACCCCTCCGCCGACAAAACAAAAATATCGCCTTAATAAAAGGTTTTTTTATTCCAAAAAATATTTTTGAGAAAACATTTAAGTTTTCCTCAAGATCGCCGATAATGACAATAGAAGTGCGAAAAGGTGTTGTGGATGGAAATTACAAACATTCCAAAACTTCCGGCCCAAAAGGCAGAGGAATCGCAAAAGGTTAACCGCGTTCCTCCCAAAGCGGGCAGCAACGCCTACGCCGCCAGCAAAGCCGCGGACCAGGCAGACATTTCGCCAAAGGCCCGGCAACTGCTCCAATTGCGGGAATCTTACCGCAAACTCGACGACGCCAAAGAGGAAAAAGTCGAGGCCCACAAGCTGGAGGAAAAGCTGGAGCAAGGTGTGACCAAGCTCTCTTCGGAGGAAATCGTGAGCAGCATCCTTCACGGGACGCTGTTCGAGGTCGTCTAACCTTTTCGCCTCGTTGGGTCAAAACTTAAGCAAACCCTATACCTTGGTTAGGGTTTTTTGCGTTTTTTTCAGGTTCAATAGCAATTAATTGTAATCAATAAGGCATTATAGTTCGTTGTCTGATGTGCGGAAAATTCAGGTTCGTGAATGAACACGAATTAAAATGAATCTCCACGAACAAGCATTTTCCCGCGCTCACGGTGGACTCCCCAGATATTTGTGTTTTTATTTTTGAGTTTTTGTGCGCTCTTCGGCGGCGGCGTTCGGCGACGCCGCCTTGCACGCTTCGAGATTCACAGATACGATGGGTCTTTTTGCATCCACAGCTTGACCTTTTTGCGGTCTTTGCGGGTTTGCGGTTTCTGAATCAATCGTATCAAAAAGCAGGGCGGAGGCGCAGAGTCGTGAGCGATTTTCTTTCACGGAGAACGCGGAGTTTACACGGAGACACGGAGCTTTTGTTGAGATCGCTCCTCTATGGGGTGCGCTCACAACGCCTTTAGCGCCTATGTCCACAGCCCCTTGTCCGTATCCTTTTCCATAGCCCTTTATTGATCTTCTCCGTGCCCTCTGTGTCCTCCGTGATCTCCGTGGTAATCCCTGTTTTGCCTTTGCTTTTGTCTTTGCCCTCGCTTTTCCCTGCACCCTGCCCGCTGCACCCTGCACCCTACTCCATCCACTGATCGCCGAACACGCCGTCGAGCGCCTCGGGCGCGTATTCGCGGACAAGGTCTTCGGTGATGGCGTTCTCTGCGATGATGGCGGAGAACAATTCGGCGCTGCGGCGCGGGCGGCGCGCCAGGGCCGGGTCCGTGTGGTCCACGGCCACGAGGCCGAACTGTTTGCAGAACCCTTCCTTCCACTCGAAGTTGTCCATGAAGGACCAGTGGAAATATCCGCGGATGTCCGCGCCGTCCTGTATGGCGCGGTGAAGCTGGCGCAGGTGCCACAGCAGGTAGCGCGGCCGCACCTTGTCCGCGGAGTCGGCGATGCCGTTTTCCGTGATGTAGATGGGCTTGCGGAACCGGTTCCAGGTCTCCATGAGAATCTTGTGGAATCCGGGCGGGTAGATCTGCCAGCCCATTTCGGTTTTTTCGATGCCGTCCGGCATAGTGGCGGTGTCCATCATGGCCATGTCTGTTTTGGAGGGGTCGAATTTGAGGGACATGCGGAAGTAGTAGTTCACGCCGCAGAAGTCGTAGCTGTTCTGGAGGTTGGGGATTTCGCGCGAGCCGAAGGGGAACTGCGCGCGGCCCGAGACCACGCTTTCGTCCCAGCCCACGAAGCTGCCGTGGCGGAACACGCGCGCGGCCACCTGCTCGGCCATTCCGGGCAGGCCGTCGGATCCCCAGGGTTCAATCCATTGATAGGCCTGCGCGATGCCGGCCAGGGGGCGTGTGCCGCCGGGCGCGGGCGGGGCTTTTCTGTGGATCAACTGATACGCGCGCGCATGGCACTCCAGGAGCCGGCCCGTGACTTCGCCGTAAAGCTTGAAGGATTTCTTCTCGGGCGGGAATTCACCGCCGAGATATCCGGCCAGCGAGGGAACCAGAGGCTCGTTGAGCGTGACCCACCACTCGGGGTATTCGCCGAGTTCGTCCACGATCAGATCCACAAATTTCATGAACCGGTCCGCGGAGGCGGGGTTGGTCCATCCGCCCTTTGCCGCAAACCACAGGGGCAGCACCCAGTGGTAGAGCGTGAGGCAGATGCGTATGTTGCGGTCTTTGAGGGATTTAAGGATGGCGCGGTAGCGCTCGATGGCCTGCGCGTCGAAATGTCCGTCGCGCGGCTCGACCTTGGCCCACTCCACGCCCAGGCGGAACGCCGGGTATCCGAGCGTGTTCATGAGCGCGTGGTCTTCGTCGTATTTGTTCCAGTAATCCATGCAGCGGCCCGAGACCGTGCCGTCGTGGATCTTGCCTTCGTGCTCGAAGACCCACCAGTCGGACGCGCTGTTGTGGCCCTCGATCTGGTGTCCGGCCGTGGCCGTGCCCCACACGAAATTTTTCGGGAATTCGAGTCTGTCGCCCATGAGGCAAACCTCCGCGGAAAGAACGATATTTGGCTACACTTTACGATGAAATGCGCCTGGTTTTCAAGCGGCCTGCGCGGCGGGACTCTTTTTGCGGCGGCGTTCGAGCAGGGCCAGGCCCGCGCCGAACACGGCCACCATCGCGCCCACGCCCGCGAACCACAGGGCCACGCCTCCGTCCGGCATGAACAGGGCCACGGGCACGGCCGCCAGGCACGCGCAGCACGCAGGCTCCAGCAGGGTCCACCACGGGAACAGCAGGTTGTAGCGGACGCGAAGCAGCAACAGGCTGCCAGCCGCGCCCAGCACCGGCGGAACCATGAAGCCCCACATGGCCGCATGCACCGTGCGGAACGCGAAGCTGGAGTACCCGATGCCCGCGATCAGGCCCATGAACACCAGGCCCATGACGGCGGCCGCGGCCGCGGGTTTCTTGAGTCCGATGAACAGGTGAACCAGCACGAACAGCAGGGCCACGCCCCCGCCGCCGATCACGGACAGCAGGGCCAGCGGGTGCATGACCGCGGCCGGAAACTGCGGCCCGTTCATGAGCTGGATGATGCGCCCGCCGTACACCGCGAAGATCATGATGAAAACGGCCAGAACCGTGAAGCACTGCTGCAGCGCGCCGGTGTAGTATTCCTGCACCAGGTCGTGGCGGCCCTTGCCCTCGGCGTCGGACACCGCGGGCATGAGCGCGATGGCCACGCCCACAAGCAGCATGGTGGCCATGCCGAAAATGAGCGCGGTGCTGAAATATCCGATCTGGGCCAGGCACGCCTCGCGCGTGTCCCCGAACAGCATCCAGTACAGCCCCACGATGCGCACCAGCGGCGCGGCCAGGTTCTGCACCACGGCCAGGGCCACCATGGACACTGCGGCCAGGCCCCCGAATTTGAGGATTTTCACGAACAGGCCCTGCCGCCGCCGCAGGTCGTAGATTTCTCCCACGCTGGCGTGCCCGGTGCGCCGCACCATGAGCATGGCCGGAACCAGTCCGAACAACTGCCCCACGCCAAGCCCGGCCACGGCCGCCACGACCAGCCACCGGCTGTCCGGTCCCCACACCGCGCGCGCCGCCAGAATCAACGCCACGGATCCGATAAACTGCCCGATGGGAAACAGGAAATTGCCCACGCTCACGAGGTCAATGCGCTGGAACCCGTTGAGCACGCTGTTCATGGCCCAGAACAGCATGCCCGCGCAGGCCGATGCCACCAGGGTCACGGCCATGGCGTAGGTGTAGAGGCTCATGGCGCCGAGCGCGAACGCCGCGCCGCCGCCCACGGCCGTGACACCCAGCGCAGCGATGCCGTTCAGCAACACCAGCCGGTTGCCGTCGCCGATGAACCGGCGGGATTCCTCCATGTCCAGATCCGCGTGCAGGGACACGAATGCGGTGATGGTCTGCGGCACGCCCAGGGCGATCACATTGCCCAGCACCCAGAACCAGCCCATCATGGGACCGAACAGGCCCATGAGTTCCGGCCCGAGAATGGTGGGCGTGAACGCCATCCACGCCACGGTGAACAGGCCCCCGGCGAGCAGCGTGCCCATGGCCAGAAGGCCCCCGGCCTTGAACCGGTCCTTCTTTTCTTCGTCCGTGCCGCCTTTGGAAAAAACAGACTCTTTTTTTGGTTTTGTCATGAGCGAAAGTATACCACATTTCAAAAAGTTGCGGCATGCAGGGATTCTGGGTCCCGGCGCAATCCGCTCGCGCACCCTTGCTATAATAAGAAAACGGAACGGAGGGCCTCCATGCGAAAAACCACATTGTCCGCAATGCTTCTCTTTATGCTGTGCGCCGCGCTGCGCGCTTCCGCTGCGCCCGTTCACGACATCATGCCTGCGGACCTTGCGAAAAAATACGATCATTACATTGAGATATACAGGCTGCGGCACATGCACCAGGGCGGGACCGCCGAGGCCCTGCTCGACGAGCAGACCAAAACCGCGGTGCAGCAATACTGGGGCCTGGGCGACAGCCAGGGCTGGACCGGGCTGACCATGGCCGCATTCGCGTTTCAGGGACAATGGGATCTGGTGCGCGCCAACCTCGGGTACTGGGACCTGTGCGAGGTGGAGCCGGGCCGCTACAAGCGCTGGCCCGAGATTCCCGCGGACTACGGACATGGCCAGACCAGCATTGACCAGTACGGGGAAATGCTCATGGGCCTGGCCTCTCTGGCCCTGGTTGCGCCCGGGGACCTCCAGCAGCAGGGCGCTCACATCACGGGCAACATGATCCGCTTCGGCAAAGCCAATGGCTGGATCATGGGCCAAGGCCCCTGGACAGACATCCGCAACATCCGGTTCCTGCTGCAACTGCTGGCGGAAAAATACGGGCTGGATGCGGACACTCTTGCGCCCGGAGAAACGCGGGACCAGGCGCGCGAAGAATTTCTTGCACAGTTCAAAAACGCATACCTCGTGCGCACCGGCAGCCCCAATTACTTCACGCTGAACCTCTACTTCGAGCGCATGTTCGTGGCCAAAATTCTTGCGCCGGACCTTCCGGGCCTTGACGCGGCCATCCGCGAATGGCACAAGGCCGTGAAGCGCGACGGCAACACCATGTTCGACTGGTTCCACGCGCGCGCCGCGGGCCGGGACACCGCGTTCGTGGCGGAC